>JBILXG010000083.1:0-3910 GCA_044369465.1 Candidatus Planktophila sp. | reverse complement strand
GCGCTGCCTGTATCTGTCCCACATGCTCTAGTGGGCGATCGCCATCATCGCCATCCCAAAGTTCTCGCTTGAGCGCCTTTGCATGGCGTAACAAGATTAGCGGCGTTGACCCAAAACCAAATTCTTCCGCGATCCGAACGATCTCTCGATCATCGCTATTACTTAACTTTGCAATGGCATCAGTAATCGAGAGCCACTGCGTCTGATCTACTTCCTCTGGATTAGGAGTAGCGGCGTTATACACGGATGCTTGCGCTAACCAGTAGCGAACTTCTTTTGTAATTCCATCGACTTCGTAATCCACAGTGCCGATTTCAGGGCCGAAGATAGCTTTTACGCCAGTCTCTTCAAGAACTTCACGGTAGGCCGCTTGAATGTGGCTCTCACCGGGATCAACTTTTCCTTTTGGAAGTGACCAATCGTCATAACGGGGGCGATGGATGACAGCGATACGAATCTCTCCACCATCGATGGATTGCCAAAGCACCGCTCCTGCGCCATCGATTCGATCGGCTATAGTCATTAACTGCCCTTCAGATTTTTATTAAGGTGATGTGAATGTGCATCAACTAAGCGGGTGCCATCTTCGGCGACAGCTTGGCGAGTCCAACGTTGCCCAGTTAAGCGCCAACTCTGCGTCTGATCTGAAATACCAATATTCAAAATCTCTTCAAGTTGGCTGATGTGTGCAGGATCAAAGATGCGAACCAGGCACTCCACTCTGCGATCAAGATTTCGGTGCATGAGATCGGCAGAACCAAGCCAGTATTCAGGATCTCCATCGTTAAAGAAGTAGAAGATGCGTGAATGCTCAAGGAATCGTCCCAGAACTGAGCGGGCAACAATGTTTTCAGATAAACCTTCTACACCTGCTTGCACTGAACAGATGCCGCGCACTAGGAGTTCAATCTTTACGCCAGCCTTCGATGCTTCGTAGAACTTTGCACAAAACTCTTCATCGAGAATTGAGTTGAGTTTGAGTCGAATATGAGCCGGTTTTCCTGCGCGTGCATGCTCGATCTCTCGATCAATTTTTGCAAGTAATTCCGGACGTAAACTTTTTGGTGCTACGAGTAAACGTGAATATGTCGATTGTGGAGCAAATCCTGAGAGTTGATTGAAGAGTTTGGTGAGATCTTCGGTGAGAACTTCATCTGCACTTAAGATTCCAAGATCTTCATACGTGCGAGCGGTCTTTGGATTGTAATTTCCTGTTCCCACGTGTGCGTAACGATGAATGCCGCTCTGCTCGTCACGGATAACCAGCGAAAGTTTGGCGTGGGTTTTCAAACCCATCAATCCATAAACAACATGTACTCCTGCTGCTTCAAGCTTTCTCGCCCAACGCACATTTGCCTGCTCATCAAAGCGAGCACGAATCTCGATAACCGCCAAGACTTGCTTTCCTGCTTCGGCAGCTTCAATGAGCGCTGCAACGATAGGTGAATCACCAGATGTTCTATACAAGGTCTGTTTGATTGCTAAAACCTTAGGGTCTGCGGCTGCATGGTTAAGAAAGTCCACCACTGAGTGTGTAAATGAGTCATATGGATGATGAAGCAGAATCTCACCTTGGCGTAGCGCGGAGAAGTAAACATCGTGATCTTCTTCATCAATTCCCACAAGTGCGCGTGGAGTCTTTGAGTTAAATGATGGGAAGTGAAGCGCTGGATTTGGCAAATCTGCAATCTTGCTGAGATCTTGCAAGTTCACTGGATGACCACAACGAATAACGTTGAGCGGATCGATTTCGAGTTCTTCCATCAACATCGTAAGTAGCTCTTGATTTACGCCTTCTTCTACTTCAAGACGTACCGGTGGGCCAAAGCGACGGAGCAGAAGTTCTTGCTCAAGGCTAGTCAGGAGATCTTCTGAATCATCTTCATCGATTTCTAAATCTTGGTTTCGCGTGACACGGAATGTGAGGTGACCGCCGATATCCATGCCAGGAAAGAGTTGATCAAGATTTTGGGCGATGAGATCTTCAAGTGGAATAAATCTTGTTGAGTTTTCAGAGGTTGGAATCAAGCGACTTAAAATTGGCGGAACCTTCACTCGTGCGAAGAATTTTTCCTTTGTAGCGGGATTGATTACTCGAACGCCCAAATTAAGAGAAAGACCAGAAATGTACGGGAATGGGTGGGACGGATCTACTGCAAGTGGCGTTAGAACTGGAAAGATTCGATTCTTAAAGAGTTCATCCAGGTGCGACTTCTCATCAGATTTCAATTCTTTCCATGTAATTAACTCGATCCCTTCTTGCGCAAGGGCCGGGCGAAGATCCTGCTCGAAGATTCGATACTGGTGAGCGACGAGATCCTTTGCGATACGAGAGATTTCTGCGAGCAGCTCTTGTGGGGCATAGCCAGCAGAATTCACTGTGGAGATATTGTTTTCAATCTTGCGCAGAACGGATGCGACTCGAACCATATAAAACTCATCGAGATTAGATGAGAAGATTGTAAGAAAGCGAACTCTTTCCAGCAAAGGAAGAGATTTGTCTTCAGATAACTCAAGAACTCTCTGATTGAAGGCGAGCCAGCTGATCTCACGATCGGTTAAGTTCTGCATCTTGACCACACTACTAGTGTTTAAGGTTTGGGTGAACGGAAGGTTACGTAAGAACGCACTCAGGGCGAATTTCATCGCTGTGGCCATGAAATAGGCGTTGGATACTTACATACTCGCCCATCTCCGGATGAACGACCGCGAAGACGTCGAATAATCCATGGCAACGCAAAGGTAAAGAACCATAAGACACCGATTGCACGTTCTTTAATCCAAGGTGTTGGCGTGGCCGGTGGTAGCGGTGTGCGCCAGCCAGGATCAAATTCATATCCAAGTTTTTCTAGGACTGCATCAGCACAACGCTTATGTCCTTCTTCATTTAGGTGCAGGCGATCAAATGCTAAGAATCGCTTATCGCTAAAGAAGCGCTCACTGTTCGCATCAATGATGATTGCACCAACTTCGGCCGCAATTTCACGAACACCATTATTAAATGCTCCAAATCGCTCTTGCCACAGCTTTGAACCACGTCCTGAATTTCCTGTGTCTTCCAGAACAGTAAAGAGCATGATTGTGGCACCACTTGCAGCTAATTTGCGGACCGTATTCTGATATCTCTCCTTTGCTAACGCCACATCAAATCCAGGGCGAAGCGCATCATTTGCACCAGCATGGAATGAGATCAGTGTCTCTGGTCCCGTGACATAGGTAAGTGCAATGGGAACCTGATCTTCAATTACTTGCGGAAGCAACTTTCCTCGAACCGCTAAATTGGCGTAGGTAAAAGTTGGCGACTTCTTCGCTAAAACATCAGCAATACGATCGCCCCAGCCACGGTACTGACCTTTGATCATCTGGTCAGACATGCCTTCGCTGTACGAGTCACCACAAATAACTAAACGGTTAAAAATCATCTGCATCCCTACTTACTTCTTGCGGCGCTGCTCATCTACCCAGAACATCGCAATAGATGTTGCAACGCTTGCGTTGAGAGATTCAGTGCTCGCCATAATTGGAATAGAGACAACGAGATCGCACTTTTCACGCACAAGACGTGAGAGTCCTTTACCTTCGCTACCCACAACGATCATGAGGTGTTCCTTGGCAACCTTCATCTCGCTTAAAGTCACATCCGATTCGCCATCTAGACCGACTACAAAACAGCCTAGTTTCTGTGCATCTTCAATGGTGCGAGCAAGGTTAGTTACCTGTGCAACGCGAAGGCGGGCTGCTGCACCGGCGGAGGATTTCCATGCTGCTGCAGTCATTGCAGCTGCGCGGCGCTCAGTCATCACAACACCTGCGGCACCGAATGCTGATGCACTTCGAACAATTGCACCAAGGTTGCGAGGATCTGTCACACCATCAAGTGCGATGATCATCATTGGATGATTTGCTTGCT
>JBILXG010000082.1:0-3921 GCA_044369465.1 Candidatus Planktophila sp. | reverse complement strand
ATAAGTGCTTGATACATCGGCAACTTAAATGCGAAGAATGAAACATCTAAACCAAATTGTGGATCGGTAACTCCAAATGGAGTCGCATTTCTAAACTGGAGCCAGGTTGACCAGAAGACCGATCCTGAAGTTCCGCCGAAGTAGACCAGCACTGCTGCGATTCCGATGAATACCCAGCGGCGAATTGGTTCAAGTTGTGCGCGGTAACGCTCAAGATTATCTGCCTCAACGCTCAGTGGTACATATAAAGGTCTACGGCGATATGCGATCAAAATATTTGCGCTGATGAAGAGTGAGGTAATCAGACCGACGACAACAAAGAGCAAGATCTTGGTAGTAAGGACCGTGCTCCAGACTGTTGTAAATCCGACAGATTTAAACCATAGCCAATCGATGTAGAAGCCACTTGATCTGGCAATCAATATGCCCAGAACAACGATGATACCTACGGTGATATTGAGCGGTTTGCGCAGTTGATTCATGTTCCTAAACTATCGCAACCTTTGGGACTCTTCGAAATGAGAGCCGCTACAGCCTCATCGATCGTGCCTACGGCGGCCACGACGATGCCTTCAGGTATAGAAGAAAGTTCTGAACAATTGGAAACAGGGGCGAGGAAGAGGTCAGCACCAGCGCGCTTTGCCGCCACAATCTTCTCTTCGATCCCACCGATAGCTCCGATAGAGCCATCTTTTTCAATTGTTCCGGTGCCTGCAATTGATCGCCCTTGGAGAAGATTCTCTTTTGTAAGCATTTCAATAATTGCCAAGGTAAAGATCATGCCGCCACTTGGCCCGCCGGTTCTCTTTACAGCAATTGAAATATCTCGTGATGTGAGTTTTTCAAATCCGCGATCTGGATAGGTCCGTACAAGGTATTCAAGTGCGACGGTGCGCGCATAATCTTGTGAGCTCTTCATCTCCGCCGTCGATTGTTTCTCTTCTTCCTCAAGAGTTAATCCGGGTGGATAAATCACGCTAGTTGGCAGAACGACTTGATCTGTTCGCGCCCATCGGTAGAGCATTTCGATTCCAGGAACGTAAGAGCCAGGTGCTGTAATTCGAATAGTCAGTAGATAGAACTGGCCATCGACGGGATAACTCTTTGCGTTACTTACCTTTGGCAGAGAGACAATCTCAGGAAATATTCCTTGCGGCGTTCCTGGTGCGATAGCAACAAATTGAATTGGCGAGAGAAAGCCAGCTACGAAGAAGAGTGTGACTAGTGCCCTAGAAAATCGAGGAAGGCGAGAAAAACGTAACACGCGACTTACTTGTCTCGTCCTTGTGAATCCTTTGGGGTCTCCTCATTAAAGGTGACAGTCTCAGCTTCTCGAAACGCCCCTTGGAATTTCTGAAACTGTGTCACCGAACGTGTCGTCTCGGTTTCGTACTTGTCCTTAAATTGAGTCACCCAGAGAACATATCCAAGCGCGCCAATAAGCCCTGCGGCGGGTATTACCCACCAGATGAGCGCCAGGAATGCATTGGACATCCCGCTAGCCTACTGGCTTTCTCGCAGGCGCACTCTTCGACAAATGGTTTACCTCCCGGGAAGAAATCGCCGACTATCCGTGTTCTACTACTACGAAGAATAAGTAGTGGTGAAATCGCCCAACAGCGAAATTGCCTGGCGAAGTAAAAGTCGATCGGTGAAGGGAACGGTGGAGATCAATGACTCCTTTTGGATTTACTCCACCCAATGGTCCCAACGGTCCTAACGGCCCAGATGGACCCGACGATGGAAGTCGCGATGGATCTGGCGATCACAGTGGTCCAGAAGATTTCAACGAGATGCTTCGTGCAATTCAAGAACAGATGCGCGAACAATTTAAAAGGATGGGGATTCCCCTTGAAGGATTGGAGAACATGGATAGCTTGCAATTCATGTCACCAGAAAATCTCACCGCGATGCTTTCCAATATGCCAGGTATGCCGGGATTTGGACTTGGTCCACAAGGTGCTACAAATGATCCGCTGCCACTTACAACAGTTCGCGAAACTGCAAAGAAATTTGTAACTGCCCATGGTGTTGCACCGCTAAGCACCCGCGACCAAGGCGTCGTGGCAAGTGCCTATGAGATCGCAGAGATTTGGCTCAACGAAGCTACAACTTTTCCGTCAGCGCTTTCACCTACACATGCATCGGCAGTAAATCGCGCGGATTGGGTCGACCTAACAATTGCTGGCTGGCATCGCGATATTGCTCCTCTTGCACAAGGTCTCTTAGAAGCGATGACCGATCTCTTGGCACAAGCCGGCCGCGAACAAGCTCAAGATGGTGGCGAAGGTAGCCAGATTCCACTTGAGGCAATTGGCGGTCTGCTTCGCACATTCATTGCTTCGATGGTTGCTACTCAACTTGGACAATCAGTGGGTTCTCTCGCAGCAACTGTTACTGGTGCTCACGATGCCGGTTTGCCGATTCTTGATCCCGCACGCCCCGTATTGATTCCTGAAAACATTGCTGCCTGGGCTGCCGATCTTGAGATTCCACAATCAGAAGTCTTTATCTATCACGCACTTCGCGAGAGCGCGGTGGCACGTTTATTTGCCCATAACCCTTGGCTGGTCTCCTATATCCAGAGCACGATTACTGAATATGGCCGCGGCATTCGCATTGATCTTGAAGCTATTCAACGCCAAGCGGAAGAAGCGATGAATAACTTTGATCCGAACCAACCGCTGAATAACCAGATAAATCTCAACGTCGAATTAAACAACGGAATTTTCTCACCGGAGGAATCACCACAACAGAAAGCTGCTCTTGCAAAGTTAGAGACTGTCCTTGCTTTGATTGATGGTTGGTCTGATGATGTTGTCACTACCGCTGCCGGTGATCGGATTCCTAACATTGAACAACTTCGCGAAACCCAACGACGTCGTCGCGCATCATCAACTCCTGCACAGCAACTCTTTGCAACGCTTTTGGGTCTTGAAGTCTCACCGCGTTTAACTCGTGAGGCGAGCGCATTCTGGAAAGCTATTCGCGAAGAGCAATCAATAGATAAGCGCGATGGAATCTGGGCTGGCATTCTTCCGACAGCAGATGATCTACAAAATCCATCAGCCTTTATCTCTTCGACAGAGATTCCCGATGATCTCTCGGGCCTCCTCTAACGCCTGAGGCAATCCCTACTTCACTCGATCACGAGTTCATAAAATTGCTAGAGGGAAAAGCGAAGTCCCCGGTCGCACATTAAATATCTGCCTTCCCCTTGCAGATATCAAACGGTTATCCGAGGACTTCGTAGGCAAAAAGTACGACGAACGAGCACGCAAATCAAATGCATATCGCATTGACACGAGATGGTTTTTTTACTATAGAGAAATTTTTAATTGCACCCAAACCTCAACACCAACTTGAGGTTTCATCGACAATCTGCGATTTAAGGCAATTGCGAGGTAAGTGCGAGTACTTTTATCCCGTGAAGAATGAACTCGCGACTGATAGTGAACCGGCAGTCCAAACACTTCCTGGAATCGATGAGGGCGAGATCATCGTGATCCGCTCCAAGCGCCGCAAACGAAATCTCTCGGCCTATCGTCAGGGTGGGCGGATCGTGATTTCGATCCCCGCCAGCATGAGCAAGGCCGATGAGCGCGCCATGGTCCCTGAGATGATCGCCAAGATTCGCAGCCAAGAATCTGCCAAGACCCCGACTGAGAGCGTCCTGACCGAGCGGATCGATGCGCTGTTAAGCCAATGGGCTCCTGAGATCACCCAACGGCCGGCGAGTGTGGCCTGGCGCTCCATGCGCGAGCGCTGGGGCTCATGTACGAGCGTGGATCGCACGATTCGGATCTCAGATCGCCTCCAGCTCGCCCCTGATTACGCCCTGGATTACGTCCTCTTCCATGAGGCGATCCACCTCGCCCACAGCGACCATGGCGAGGAGTTCACCGCGATTCTGGCCCGTTT
>JBILXG010000081.1:0-3970 GCA_044369465.1 Candidatus Planktophila sp. | reverse complement strand
CGCAGTTGAGTTCGAGCATGACACCTAGGTCACCTGAGACTCGTGCAACAACAAGACCATTTGAAGTAAGACGACCTTCGCGCTTTGTAACGCCCTTAAGTCCCTTTACACGAATGATGTCTAGGGCTTTGTCGTAATCTCCATCTGCTTCATCAAGAGCCTTCTTGCAATCGAGCATTCCTGCTGCGGTCGCTTCGCGAAGACGCTTTACATCATCTGCTGTGTAGTTAGCCAATTGTTACGCCTCCGGTGTCTCTGATGGCGCTGCTGGCGCTGCTGCAAGAATCTGGTTTTCAAGATCTGCAGTGGCTGCCTCGGCAACAGCGGCTGGCTTTACATCAGCTGAAGATGTTGTCGTACGAGCCTTAAGGCCTTCTGCGATTGCATCGGTAATGACGCGTGTAAGCAATTCGATTGAACGAATCGCATCATCGTTACCTGGAATCTTGTAATCAACTTCATCTGGATCACAGTTGGTATCAAGGATCGCGATAACTGGAATACCTAGCTTCTTCGCTTCCTGAACTGCCAAGTGCTCCTTCTTGGTATCGACGACCCAGATTGCTGAAGGCAACTTGGTCATGTGACGAATACCGTCAAGGTTCTTGTGAAGCTTTTCGCGCTCACGACGAAGAACTAGAAGTTCTTTCTTTGTAAGCAACATGTCGTTAGCTGTCTCAAGAGCTTCGAGCTCCTTAAGACGCTGAATACGCTTGTAAACAGTTGGGAAGTTGGTGAGCATTCCGCCCAACCAGCGCTCTGTCACGGTTGGCATACCAACGCGTGCAGCCTGCTGAATGATTGGCTGGTGTGCTTGCTTCTTTGTGCCAACGAATAGAACGTGGCCGCCCTTTGCAACTGTATCTTTTACGAAGGCATACGCCTGATCGATTAAAGCAAGTGATTGCTGAATATCGATGATGTAGATGCCATTGCGTTCTGTGAAAATAAAACGCTTCATCTTTGGGTTCCATCGACGTGTCTGATGTCCAAAATGGACTCCACTGTCGAGGAGTTCACGCATTGTTACTCCTGCCATGACGGCACTCCTTTTTAGATTTTCTATGCGCGCGCAGAAGCACTCGCAGAAAATCTGCTCGGTTTATGACTTAACGCTTTGTTAAGTCCGTCGCACTTACAACGCCGACTGATGCTTGTGACATCAGACCGAAGTGGCTTTCATTCCTTGCAAAGCAATTCATGAATAAGTGCTGAGAAGTCATCAATCTTTCAACTGATGCTGGGCGAAATTCTACCTGAGGTAGATGGGTGCAAAATCCCCGGAACTAGGCGCGAGGATGGGCCTGCTTGAAGGCTTTCTGCAATCTTTCCGTCGAAACATGGGTGTAGATCTGAGTGGTGGCAAGAGAGGCATGGCCCAGGATTTCTTGGACAGTTCGAAGGTCTGCTCCCCCTTCTAAAAGATGAGTCGCAGCAGAATGCCGGAGTCCATGTGGTCCCATCCGTTCAACCCCTTCGAGAGCTGAAAGCGCTTCATAAACGATTGTTCGCACAGTGCGCTGATCGATACGTTTTCCGCGAGCTCCAAGAAAGACTGCGGTGCCAGATTTATCTGTGGCGACCATTGGCCGTGCGCTTTTGATCCAAGCATCGAGCGCCTTCATCGCCGGGTTCCCCAACGGAATCGTGCGCTCTTTATTTCCTTTTCCTAAAACACGAATCGTATTTCGCGAATAATCGACATCTGAAAAATCTAAACCGCACAGCTCAGATACTCGAGCGCCAGTGGCGTAGAGAACTTCTAGGATCGCGAGATCACGAGCAGCTAGTGGTCCATCTTCTTCGCCTACTCGTACTTCCAGCGCATCCATCGCAAGGGAAGCATCGGCCACTGTAAGTACTTCAGGAAGTGTGCGATGACCCTTCGGTGTGGCAAGAGAAATCCCGACATCACTCGTGAGGTGGCCTTTCTTATGAGCCCACTTTGTGAAGATGCGAATCGAGACTGCTCTGCGAGAAAGTGTTGTGCGCGCTCCCCCTTTGACCTGCTGATTGGCAAGCCACGAGCGAATATGGGCAAGTGTTAACTCAGAGAGATCGGAAACT
The DNA here is from genome assembly GCA_044369465.1 of Candidatus Planktophila sp. Lineage (GTDB taxonomy): Bacteria > Actinomycetota > Actinomycetes > Nanopelagicales > Nanopelagicaceae > Planktophila. The sequence continues at coordinate 1,903 of JBILXG010000081.1, read as the reverse complement.
TTGAGGGTCTTTAAATGATCGATCAAACTATCGAGATCACCGAGGTAGGCGCGGATTGTGTGTACCGAAAGGTTGCGTTCGCGCTCTAAATGAAAAGCAAAATCGTCACGTATCTTTTCGATTGTGTGACCCATAGAACAAGGTTACTCGGGTTTACGGCCCTGTCGCAGTAAGCCGAAGGTAAGTGCATCTTCTAACGCCATGGCAGATGCGGCAATAACGTTTTCGTGTACGCCGACTGTGCTCCACTCGCCCTTACCGTCAGAAGTTTCAACGAGTACGCGAGTAATCGCTCCAGTACCGAGGCGTCCTTCGAGAATACGCACTTTGTAATCTGTCAGTTCTAGAACAGCGAGCTCTGGATAAAGAGAGTTAAGACCATCGCGAAGTGCGCGATCGAATGCGTTTACTGGACCATTTCCAGAACCGCTACATGTGATCTCTTTACCTTGCGCGGTAACGGTTACTTCTGCCTTTGTAACGATAGATCCCTCGCTGCGCTCTGTTGTTGTGAGCCAATGATCAATTGTGAAAAATGTGGGGCGCTTTCCTGCCAGCTCTTCATGGAGAAGAAGTTCAAAGGAGGCATCTGCTGCTTCAAAGGTAAAGCCACGTGATTCCATATCTTTGACGCGTTCAACAACACGTCCAATGAGATCGCGATCTCCTCCAAGATCAACGCCAAGTTCTTGTGACTTGAGCTCGATAGATGCACGACCTGCCATCTCAGAGACCAGCATTCGCATATCGTTTCCGACAGATGCGGGATCTTCATGTTGGTAAAGGTTCGGATCAACTTTGATTGCAGATGCGTGAAGACCTGCCTTATGTGCAAAAGCTGAAACACCTACATATGGCTGGCGTGCAGAAGGTGAAACGTTGGTCACCTCAGCAACAGCATGAGAGATTCGGAAGGCTTCGCGCAGAGCATTAACAGGCAATACCTGCTTATCTTTCTTAAGTTCAAGGTTTGCAATGATCGAAACAAGGTCGGCATTTCCGGTGCGCTCACCGTATCCATTGAGGGTTCCCTGAACATGTGTAACTCCGGCCTCGATTGCAGCCATTGAGTTCGCGATCGCACAACCTGTGTCATTGTGACAGTGAATGCCAAGACGGGCACTTGATGCTTGCAGAACATCGTGAACCACTTGGGAAAGTTCATCCGGCAACATTCCACCGTTGGTGTCACAGAGTGCGATGACATCCGCCCCTGATTCAGCTGCAACGCGAACAACTTCAAGTGCGTAGGCACGATTGTTGCGATAGCCGTCGAAGAAGTGTTCTGCATCGAGGAATACGCGCTGACCTTCTTGGCGAAGATGAGTGATGCTGTCGCGGATCATTTCGAGGTTTTCATCTAATGAAGTTTTAAGCGCGAGATCTACGTGGCGATCAAATGCTTTTGCAACAAGTGTCACGGCTGGTGCACCGCTGTCACGGAGTGCGCCAAGGAGAGCATCATCTGCAGCTTTTACATTGGGGCGACGAGTAGCGCCGAATGCTACAAATGTTGAATTCTTTAGTTTCAACTCTTTCTTAGCGAGTGCGAAGAATTCAGTATCCTTTGGATTCGCTCCAGGCCAGCCGCCTTCGATGAAGCCAACACCAAGATCATCAAGGTGGCGTGCAATCGTTAACTTATCGTGGACCGAAAGGTTGAGTCCTTCTTGCTGTGCGCCATCACGCAAAGTGGTGTCGTAGATATGGAATGAGTCATCAATTGTCATTAGAGGACTCTCTTTACCCAGCCGTGCTTATCCTCAGTAGTTCCATGTTGAATTGCAAGAAGGTGGTTACGAATCTGCATAGTGATAACACCTGGCTGACCATCGCCGGTAACCCAAGTACCCATCGCACTCTTTGCTTGGCCGATTGGTGAAACCACGGCAGCAGTTCCACA
>JBILXG010000080.1:0-3992 GCA_044369465.1 Candidatus Planktophila sp. | reverse complement strand
CTCGATAGGCCATTGAGTGACCATCAATAAGAAGGAGTCTCTTCTCGTTCTTGGCCATGGCCCTTATCTTAGGTATAAACTCCCCAACTATGACGCAACCAAATTTCCTCGACATTGTTCGTGAGCGCGGCAGCGGAGCACTCGATAAGAAGATGGGGATCGAAATCCTCGAAGCCGCCCCTGAAAGACTCGTTGGACGCATGCCTGTCGAAGGAAATACTCAACCAATCGGTCTTCTGCATGGTGGCGCAAATGTAGTTTTAGCGGAATCTCTCGGCTCCATTGGAACTCAACTACATGCTGGACCCAACCGCAAGATTGTTGGGGTCGACATCAACGCTACTCATCACAAATCAGCTACTTCAGGATATGTAACAGGCGTAGCAACAGCGGTATCGCTCGGCAAAACGCTCTGCGTCTATGAAATCGTCATCACCAATGATCAAGGTCAGCGCACATGTAGTGCACGTATCACCTGCATGATTTTGGCAGAGCGTTAATTAGTGCGCGCCGGTTCCTAAATACGCTTCGCGTACAGCAGGATCATTGAGCAAGTCTGAAGCTTTCGCTTCCTTGACAATGTTTCCTGTCTCAAGGATGTAGGCACGATCTGCTCTTTGAAGAGCTTGCTGTGCATTCTGCTCGACGAGCAAGATTGTTACACCAGTCTTATTGATCTCTGTAATGATGCGGAAGATATTTGCAATCATCTGAGGAGCTAGACCCATTGACGGCTCATCAAGGAGCAGAACTTTTGGTCTGGCCATCAATGCACGCCCAATTGCAAGCATCTGCTGTTCTCCACCAGAGAGGGTTCCGGCTGCTTGTGAAATTCTCTCTTTGAGTCTAGGAAATAGATCGAAGATCTTTACGAGATCTTCATCTATCTCAACTTTTCTCATCTTGAGGTGATACTTACCAAGTTCGAGGTTCTCAAGAACTGTCATACCTGGAAAAATTCCTCGTCCCTCGGGAGCCTGAGAAATACCAAGTGAAACTCGTTCGTGAGCCTTGTATTTGAGTATGTTCTTACCGTCGTACTCGATTGAACCTGATGTTGGATTCAAAAGTCCTGAGATTGTCTTAAGGAGGGTTGTTTTACCTGCGCCGTTGGCGCCGATCAAGGAGACGATCTCTCCCTGTTCAACCACAATTGAGATGCCTTTGATGGCTTCAATTTTTCCGTAGGCAACTCGTAGATCTTTAATTTCAAGACGCATTTTCAGGCACTCCTAAATAGGCTTCGATCACTCGTGGGTCATCCTGAATCTTCTTAGGAATGTCATCAGCGATCTTCTGTCCAAAATCAAGAACTACTACTCGATCTGAAACTTTCATCACTAGCGACATATCATGTTCAATAAGAAGTACGGTGTATCCGGCATCTCGAATACGACGAATAGTATCTGCGAGCTCAACCTTCTCTGCTGGGTTAAAACCAGCTGCAGGTTCGTCAAGAAGTAGAAGTTTAGGCTCGGTGCCCAGTGCACGAGCAATCTCCAAACGACGTTGTACGCCATAAGGGAGATTCTTCGCTAAACGATCTGAATACTCACCGATACCAATAAAGTCCAATAACTCTTGCGCGCGCGCCTTATCTCGCTTCTCTTCACGGCGCGAAATTGGCATTCCAAATAGTCCGGAGAGTAACCCTGACTTTTTATGAGTATCCGTTGCAGTCATGACATTCTCTAGGGATGTCATATCGCCCCACAAACGGATGTTTTGGAAAGTTCTTGCTACCCCTGACCGCGTGATCTTGTATCGCTTCTTGCCAGCAAGGGATAATCCTTCAAAAGAGATATCACCGGAAGTTAGTTGGTAGACGCCTGTGATCACATTGAAAATAGTCGTCTTTCCAGCACCATTAGGCCCGATCAGACCTAGAATTTCCTTTGGCTTAACATCGAAAGTGACGTCGTTGAGTGCGGTTACACCGCCAAACTTCATGGTCACATTCTTTAAGCTTAGAAGCGGTTCTGTCATGACTTCTCCTTTGTTACGATCGCCTTTTCGCGCTTCTTACGCGGGAGCAATCCATCTGGTCGCAGGTTCATCATAATTACGAGTACCAAGCCAAAGACTAAGAGACGAGCCTCAGATAAGAATCTGATTCGATCTGGGAGGTAAGCCAGAACAACAGCTCCGAGAATTACTCCCCAAATATTTCCCATTCCTCCGAAGACAACGCAGGCGAGAATCAGAATTGAGATTTGCAGGGTGAAGTTATCCGGAGCAATGTAGAGCGTCTTTGATGCATAGATAACTCCAGCAGCTCCGCCTACAGATGCGCCGAGAACAAAGGCCCAAATTTTGTATTTAAAGGTAGGAACTCCAAGGAGTTCTGCAACATCCTCATCCTGTCGGATTGACTCCCAAGCGCGACCTGCTCTACGTACAGAGAGACGGCGAACCATCCAAATCGCAAGAAGAATGAATACCAGTAGCGTCCAGAAGTAAATTCGGTGGCTATCGAATGCGTACTCGAATCCAAAAATTGCTGGCGGTGTCGGAATATTCTGAATGCCTTCAGAGCGACCCAATGAACCAAGGTTGAGAGCAATAATTCTTACGATCTCTCCAAAACCTAGTGTAATAATCGCAAGGTAATCTCCGCGCAGTTTGAGTGCGGGAACACCCAGAATCAAACCTGCAAACATAGACATAGCTATGCCGATAGGGAGAATCTCCCAAGTATTTAGGTCAGTCTTCGTACCGAGAAGTCCCATTGTGTAGGCACCGATGGCAAAGAATGCAACATAACCAAGGTCGAGAAGTCCACTCTTTCCAATCACAATGTTGAGGCCAATCGCCATCAAAACATACATGGCAACTGGGTTTACTAGCACTGACTCATAACTTGCAACTGGTGTATTGAGAATAGTGCCACCCATAAATGGAAGAGCGGCAACAGCTGCAATTGATGCAAGAACGATTGCTACTCGTGCTGGTCTGCCAGATTTTTCCCAAACCTCAGCACCTTTATCGCGTAAATTAATCATCACACCCTCGATTGCGTCATAGATTCACCAAAGATTCCATTTGGCCTGGAGTAAAGAACGAGAACCAAGACAACAAATACCGTTACGGCTTTCCACTGTGTACCGAGGAAGAATGAGGCATACGTTTCAAGGAGCCCTAAAGCTAAGCCTCCGAAAAAGGCTCCCTTGATATTTCCAATACCTCCGAGAATTGCTGCTGTAAATGCTGCGATTCCGAGTTCAAAGCCGATGTTGGAAGCAGTGTTCTCATACTTTAGAACGTAGAAGAAGCCTGCTGCGCCAGTCATCAAACCGCCGATCAAAAATGTTGCAGAGATGACTCCATCAATATTTACGCCCATGAGTCGAGCAGCGTTTGGGTTCATTGAAACTGCTCGGATTGCTTTGCCCATGCGAGTTTTATTGATAAAGGTTGTCAGAGCGATGAAGAGCGCTAGGGCAGCAATAACAATAATGGTGTTATCTAGACGAATACCAGCATCAAAGAACTGGCCAATAAAGGATTTATCCATGGCACGTGGGGCAGCAACTGGGCGCGAGTCGGTCATAATGCGAACAGACTCAGCTAAAACCATTGAAACGCCGATGGCTGAGATGAGCGGAGCTAAAATTCCAGAATTCCTCCGGCGCAAGCGTCGATATGCGACGAGCTCTACGACGACTGAAAGCAGACCTGAAACAAGCATTGAAATAACTAGGGCGGTTGCCAAAATAAACCAAAGGCGGAGACCAGTTGCATATTCAGAACTCTGGGTGAACTTAAATACGTCGCGAACGACAATCACGGTGGCAAATGTGCCAACCATAAAGATTTCAGAGTTCGCGAAGTTGATCATGCGGAGTACGCCATAAACGAGGGTGTAACCAAGTGCGATGAGAATGTAGATGAATCCTAAGCTCAGCCCACCAAAGGTGAGCGACCAGAATTGATCGAGAAAATTACCTATCAAGATCTATTTTTCCCATCTCTTTTTCTTCATTGAGTAATCC
>JBILXG010000046.1:0-5822 GCA_044369465.1 Candidatus Planktophila sp. | reverse complement strand
GTCTTGTAAACATCAGCAATAACGGGTCTCTTCGTCTTGCCATCAAATTTAAGGGTGTACCAGAACGGCATAATCTCTTTAATCAAATCGGCATTCGATAGGACTGCAGGAAGATAAGTCTTCATCGAATAGTAAGGAAGCCACCCTGTCAGAATTTTGCGAGGTGGATTTGACGCTTCTGCACTCTCAATGTTCTGTAGCGGCGTAGCGACTAAGAGAAATGCTAGAAGTATTGTTAGCGCGGGAAAGCGTTTCATTCCGATTCTTTTTTATTTTTATTTGACGATTTATCTGGCATTGAATCGAAGATCGCCTTACAGGTAGGACAGATCGGATACTTCTCGGGATCGTGCGATGGCACCCATTTCTTGCCACACAGCGCACGAACAGCCTTTCCGGTTACCGCTGATTCAACAACTTTTTCTTTCTTGATGTAGTGCGCGAATCGATCATGGCCACCCTCATCATCTTCGAGTTCTGGGCGCGTGAGGAGATCTGTATCGCTATCTAGCGAAAGACCGCGTGTACCTCGTGAAAACAAACCCATGTGCCAAAGGATACTGGCAGCCGATACAATTTCTTGATGAAGGACCTACTGCGTACGCAAGATTTATCTCGCGATGATGTTGAGATGCTCCTTTCGACTGCCGCCGAATTTGCCGCAGATCCTTTGAAGTCATCCACTGCGCTAGCCCATAAGAGCGTTGCCATTTATATGACAAAGCCCAGCACTCGAACTCGATTGGCTTCAGAGACTGCGGTTGCACACCTTGGTGGAACTCCAATTTTTATTCGCGGGGATGAACTGCAGCTTGGTCGCGGCGAAACAATTGCAGATACAGCTCGCATCATTAGCGGTTACTGCTCTGCTCTGATTGTTCGCACCTTTGCGCAAGCCGATGTGAATGAACTTGGCGAACATTCTTCTATTCCAGTCATCAATGCACTTACCGATGAAGATCACCCAACTCAATTACTTGCAGATTGGTTAACGATTCGCGAAACATTTGGAAAAGATGTCTCGGGCAGAAAGTTTGTGTATCTCGGCGATGGAAACAATATGTCTCATGCATGGCTAACCATGGGTGCGATCATGGGCGCTCATGTTGTGGTTGCAACTCCATCTGGATCATGGGCACCTGATGCGCGAGTGGTTGCAGAAGCAGAGAAAATTGCTGCACGTAGTGGTGGACGAATTGAAGTTCTTAATGATCCAGAAGCTGCAGCTAAAGATGCCAGCGTTCTCTATACAGATGTATGGATGTCGATGGGTGATCCAGAATCTGAGCGAGTAGAGAAAATGAAAGCCCTCGCACCTTTTGCGGTGACGGAAAATCTCATGAAACTCACTGCGCAGGATTCAATATTCATGCACTGCCTGCCCGCTCACCGTGGCGAAGAGGTCGAATCTTCAGTCATTGATGGCTCAAAGTCGGTCATTTGGCGCGAAGCGCTCCATCGTCGCACCACAATTCAGGCAATTCTCTATCACGCTTCACGTGGTGAACTTAGGGGTAACTAGTTACTCTTTCTCCATGTTGGTAGCCGTTCCTAAAGAGATCCGCGATGGCGAAAAGCGCGTCGCACTTGTCCCAGACATCATCAATAAGTTAACGCGCCTTGGCCTTGAAGTGGTCATTGAATCTGGCGCTGGCATTGATGCCCAAGCAAGTGATGATGCATATCGCGCTGCGGGTGCTCAGGTCGTTGCAGGTGATGTACTTAAGAGCGCCGATGTCGTTCTCTCAGTTACTGCGTTGACTCCGGCTCAGATCGCAACCTTGAAAAAAGGTGCAATCACAATTTCATTCTTATCTGTAGTAAATCAGCGTGAATCAATCGATGCCGCGGTTGCTGCTGGAGTAACTGCTTTCTCGTTGGAATTAGTTCCTAGAATCTCTCGCGCGCAATCAATGGATGCGCTCACTTCCCAAGCACTCTGTGCCGGTTACCGCGCATCACTTGTTGGTGCAGAACTTTCACCACGATTCTTCCCAATGTTAATGACTGCAGCCGGAACCGTTACTCCCGCACAAGTCCTCGTACTTGGCGCAGGTGTTGCAGGTTTACAAGCAATTGCAACGGCTCGTCGTTTAGGCGCGGTTGTATCTGCCTACGACGTGCGTCCTTCCTCTGCCGATGAAGTGAAGTCAATGGGTGCAACATTTATTGAACTCGAACTTGAATCACTCGAAGGTGCTGGCGGTTATGCACGCGAAATGACTGAAGAGCGCGCAGCAAAGCAGCGCGAACTTTTGACTCCTTACATTGCTAAGTCGCACGTTGTGATTACAACTGCTGCAGTTCCAGGTCGTACCGCACCTCGTTTGATGACAGCGGCGATGGTTGATGCGATGGAAGAAGGAACTGTGATCGTTGATCTGGCTGCAGAAACTGGTGGCAATGTCGAAGGATCAAAACCTGGCGAGATTGTTGTAACAAGTAAAGGTGTGCGTATTTGGGGCGGCAAAGATGTACCTAGCCAGCTTCCATTCCATGCATCCAGCTTGTACTCACGTAACGTCGTCAATCTCCTTACGTTGCTGACAAAGCCAGCTGCTGAAGGTGTTGCAGCCTCATTTGATATCAACTTTGAAGATGAGATTATCGATGGCTCTGCCGTCACACATGCTGGCGTCGATCGAAAGGCAGGTAAGTAACATGGATGCACTGACACCCATTGCAGTGATTTCAATCTTTACGCTCTCTGTCTTCGTCGGCTTCGAAGTAGTTTCTAAAGTTTCTTCAACGCTACATACGCCTTTGATGTCAGGTGCTAACGCTATTCACGGCGTGATCTTGGTGGGAGCGATCATTGTCTGCTCTCATTCAGATACGACTCTTGAACTTACCCTTTCTGTGATCGCAATTATTTTGGCGACAATCAATATGATCGGTGGCTTTGTTGTTACCGACCGCATGCTCGAAATGTTTAAGGGCAAGAAAGGAGGCGACAAGTGAGCGACTTCGTATATGACCTCATTGGCTTAACCGCCGGCGTCTTCTTTATTCTCGCTCTCAAAGGTCTTTCACATCCACGCACTGCCCGTCGCGGAAATCTCATCGGTGCATTCGGTGCTGGTATTGCGACAGTAGTCGTCTTCTTCCACGGAGAAATCAAAAACCTTTGGTGGATCTTGGGTGCGATTGCCGTCGGAACGATCGTCGGTGTACCTGCTGCTCGCAAAGTACAGATGACGCAGATGCCACAACTTGTCGCACTCTTTAATGGTGTGGGCGGTGGCGCAGCAGCACTTGTTGCAATCGTTGAATACTTAAGTCTTGGTGACACGGCAACAACTGCAGAAGTTATCTTCACAGTGTTTACCGTTGTTGTTGGTTGCGTATCCTTCAGCGGTTCGATCGTGACCTACTTGAAGCTGCAAGAGCTCATGACCACACGCCCAGTGGTATTCCCAGGTGGACGCTTTGTTATTGCAGCAACTCTTGCTGCTGTCATCGGTTCATCTGTCTGGGTCGTCCTAGAGCTAGGTACAACGCCACTTTTGGTCGTTGCTGGCCTCTCTCTAGCATTCGGAATTCTCTTCGTACTACCTGTTGGTGGCGCAGATGTTCCTATTGTTATCTCACTCCTTAACGCCTTCACAGGTCTGACAGTTGCAGCCAGCGGATACGTTCTGCAATCAACGCTCTTGATTATCGCTGGAACACTGGTCGGTGCATCAGGAACAATCTTGACGCGCATGATGGCTGAGGCGATGGGTCGCTCACTCTTTGGAACACTCTTCGGTGCATTCACTGCAAAGCCACAAGATACAAGTGGTGTTGCAGAAGATCGTCCTGTACGAAGTGGTTCACCTGATGACGTTGCAATCTTGCTCAACTATGCACGTCGCGTAGTAATCGTTCCTGGATTTGGTTTAGCTGTTGCGCAAGCACAGCACACAGTTCGCGAACTTGCAGATCTGATGATCTCAAAGGGCATCGATGTTGCATATGGAATTCACCCAGTTGCAGGTCGTATGCCTGGACATATGAACGTGTTGCTCGCTGAAGCGAATGTTCCTTATGATCAGTTGGCAGAGATGGATGAAGTTAATCCAACATTCGGTCAGACAGATGTCGCAATCGTGATCGGTGCAAACGATGTTGTGAACCCTGCAGCAAAGACAACTCCTGGTTGCCCAATTTATGGAATGCCAATTCTCGAAGTTTCCAATGCCGCCAACGTCATCTTCTTAAAGCGCTCAATGCGTCCAGGATTTGCTGGAATCGAAAACGAATTGCTCTATGACCCAAAGACGATGTTGCTCTTTGGCGATGCTAAGGCTTCCCTTACAAAGGTTGTCTCAGCGCTCAAAGCGCTGTAGTTCTAGCTCTGTAATTCAGGGGAATTTGGCTCTGGCTCTCTACTTCTTGCCCGGAAATCTCCCTTCGGTGGTCGCTTATCCGCTTAATGACGCTCAGGGATTGAAGTTGCAGGTAGTTGAAAGTTCAATTACTCTCGGAGCATAACCAAGGAGTGAAAAATGCCAGCAGTAACCGTTTCCGATATCACCGTACTTCCACGCGTTTCATCTACACCGGGTGCGCAACCTCGCGGAGTAAAGAGCATTACAACTGCGCCACAAGGTTTTGAGGGTGAAGGTTTTCCGGTTCGTCGCGCATTTGCTGGCGTCGATTTAGCTGAGCTCGATCCATTTATTCACCTAGATCAAATGGGTGAAGTGGAATACGCACCGGGAGAACCAAAGGGAACTCCATGGCATCCACATCGCGGTTTTGAAACTGTTACATACATTATTGATGGAATTTTCGATCACCAGGATTCAAATGGTGGCGGTGGAAGAATTAGCAATGGCGATACACAGTGGATGACTGCCGGTGGTGGAATTCTTCACATTGAAACTCCTCCAGAGAGTTTGGTAATGAGCGGCGGTTTATTCCATGGATTCCAATTGTGGGTTAACTTGCCTGCTGCGAAGAAGTGGTCACCTCCTGCATACCAAGATGTTCGCGCAAATGATGTTGCCTTGTTGTCATCTCATGATGGCGGTGCGTTGATTCGAATTATCGCTGGTGAACTCGATGGACATGTTGGTCCGGGTTCTACACAAACACCAATTACTTTGATTCATGCAAGTGTTGCAGCCGGTGCAGAGCTTCGTCTTCCATGGCGTCGCGATTACAACGCACTTGTTTATGCGATGGCGGGACATGGTTTTGTTGGTGCGGGATCTCAACCAATTCAGATGGGTCAACTTGCTGTCTTTGGTGATGGCGATGAGATTGTTGTTCGCGCGGCTCAACATCAAGAATCACGCTCTCCGCAACTAGAGCTCTTTATTCTCGGCGGTGCACCAATTAAGGAACCTGTTGCGTGGATGGGTCCATTCGTGATGAATACAAAGCGCGAAGTACTGCAGGCCTTTGAAGATTTCCAGAAGGGTCTATTGGGCTCGATTCCAGCGATTTACAAGGAAGATGCCAAGCCAAAGGCACCGATTCAGCGCACAGATAAGTTGCAGGGTGATAGTCCTGCGCGCAAGGACGCTGTCGATCCTGCCTCTGACGCTGTCGATCGAGCCTCTGACGCTGCCGCAGTTCTCGATGTACACGGTGCACCAACAGATATGCAGGAATCTGGGGATAACTCGGCTAATTAATCTGCGCGTTGTCAGCGCACCAATGCACTATCTGCACATGCCTTCAGCGACTGCAGCGATACCGATGAACGAAGATCACATCTCTTCATCAACGCATGTTCACGATGGCGAATTCGTTTCAAGTGGTTCTGATCGCGAAGATTGCGTTGCCACCCTTCTAGCAGCCGCCCCTGGAATTAAGACTCTCGGTGGATT
>JBILXG010000032.1:0-7075 GCA_044369465.1 Candidatus Planktophila sp. | reverse complement strand
ATCCACAAGAGCTCTCGCCCGCTGCACGTATCGATTACTTAGCGGCACTTGAGCGACAGAGCAGTTGGTTACAGGCAGCGATGCAACGCGCAATAGTTGCCGTAGCTGGAATAAGTGAAGGAAAATCTGATGGACCATTTACTGGGGTAGATGAAGCAGAACGTGAAGACGTTTCTTCCGCTCTGCGACTATCTGCTGGCACTGCACAAATGCGAATTGATGTCGCGCGTACTCTTGTTAACCATCTCCCAAATACTTGCTCGGCACTTGCTACCGGCGAACTTAGCGCCGCACATGCAACTGTCATCGCCAAAGAGACAGCAGCAGCAATTCGTGATGGCTTAAGTGAGTTCGCAATTTTCTCCATCGAGCAGAAGGCGATAGCGCACGCCGAATTTCACACCCCCTCTCAAGTAGCCCAACAAGTACGCAGCGCAATAGCTAAATTTGCACCTGCCACATTTGAAGAAGTTGTTGAAAAGGCTCGAGACTGTCGCCGAGTGAGTTGCTACAACGATATCGATGGCATGTCTACTGTTGTCGCAATACTTCCAGCTGCAGATGCTCAGACAGTGATGAAGGCGATCGAAGCATTTATCATCAAGGGAACTTTGGAATGGGAAGCACTCAACGAATCAGAGACTTCTGATTTACGTAGCGCAGATATGAAGCGCGCAGATGCTCTCACTGCTATCGCGGGCTTTGCACTTGCTGCAAGCAGTGAAGATGTTGCACTTCATCGTCGCCCGATCACGGTGAATGTGACAATTGATCTCCCAACACTTCTTGGTTTAAGTGAAAATCCAGGACAACTAGCCGGATATGGAGCAATACCTGCCTCTGTTGCCAGAGCGCTTGCAAGTGATGGAAAATGGAAAAGATTTATCACCGATCCACAAACAGGTGCACTATTAGATTATGGGCGAGAGACTTACCAACCACCGCAAGCACTTATTGATTTTCTAATTGCGCGAGATCGAACGTGTCGATTCCCTGGATGCAGGCGATCGGCTGCACTCTCTGATCTTGATCATGCCCAGAGTTGGGAAGAGGGTGGAACGACGTCACTTGAAAATCTTGGCGCGCTCTGTCGTCGTCACCATCTATTAAAGACCCATGGTGGCTGGGGTATTGAATCCCGCGCGGATGGATCATGTACATGGACCTCCCCTCTTGGAAAGATTTATCAGACTCCGGCACGCTCGATAGCCGAGACTGTTTAGTCGAAACTCTTCAGCCAGCACTTCGGAGTCTCTTCGTCAAGAACTGCCAATCCAGTTATCGATGTTTAGGGTGAATTCACCCCTTCTTCCAAGCGTTAGAATCAGCCTGTGAACAAGCACGCACAAGTCGTTGACAAGGTGATTCTCTATTACGCCTTCACGCCGATTAGCGATCCTGAGGCGATACGTCTATGGCAGACCCAACTTTGCACTTCACTTGGATTAACTGGTCGAATCCTGATTTCAAAGCATGGAATCAACGGAACTCTCGGCGGCAAAATGGCAGAGCTAAAAAGATATGTTCGCCAAACTCGAAGTTATTCAGGATTCAACAAGATGCCAATTAAGTGGTCTGAGGGAACTGGAAGTGATTTCCCGCGTCTCTCTGTCAAAGTGAAATCCGAATTAGTGGCATTTGGTGATCCTGATGTCATTGAAGTTGATGCAAATGGAGTGGTTGGCGGAGGTAAACACCTACGTCCACACCAAGTTGAGAAGCTTGTTCAAGAACGTGGCGAAGAGGTTGTCTTCTTCGATGGTCGTAATGCATTTGAAGCTGAGATTGGTAAATTTAAGAACGCTGTTATTCCTGATGTGACTTCATCACGAGATTTTATTGCTGAGATCGAGAGTGGAAAGTATGACCACATCAAAGATAAGCCAGTAGTTACTTACTGCACCGGTGGAATTCGCTGCGAGATTATCTCTGCAGTAATGGTCAAGAATGGCTTCAAAGAGGTTTATCAGATTGATGGTGGCATCGTGAAGTACGGCGATGCTTTCGGTGATGATGGACTTTGGGAAGGCTCTCTCTATACCTTTGATGCACGCATGAAGATGGAGTTCTCTGACCACACCAAAGTTATTGGTAAGTGCGAGAAGTGCGAATCTCCAAGTAATTTATTTAGAAATTGCAAAACAGCTTCATGTCATCAACTCATTCTTCTCTGCGATTCATGTGCTGCACTAGATCCAAATCTTGCCTGCACGCATGATCCAAGCAAAGCGCGCGACGCAGAGCTCATCGGCTAGTTGCAGATCTAATGATCTGGTGGCCATCAGAGGTACCCACAATTTCTCGTGGCCTCATCACACTTCGTAAACCGCATCTTGACGATACGCAAGCAGTATTTGATGGTTGCCAAGATCCACTAATTCCTAGATTTACCGCAATCAGTGCCGACTATTCGATGGCTCATGCCCTTGATTATGTGCAACGAACCGATGCCTCTGTGCGAACTCAGCGCGAGCTTCCTTTCGTTATTGAGTATGGAAATGGCGATGACAAGGTGTTTGCTGGAACGATCTCTTTCCACTCGTTAAGCGTCAAGAACAGCGTTGGAGAGCTCGGTTATTGGATGACTTCTTCAATGCGTGGCAAAGGAATAGCAACAACAGCGGCGCAAATGCTCACTGACTATGGTTTTGCAACGATTGGATTTAAGCGTGTAGAGGCTCTCGTCGATAAAGAGAACGTTGCCTCACTCAAGCTTCTTGAGTCCGCGGGTTATCAGCGAGAAGGGCTTCTGCGCAACAAGATTACTCGTGATGATGGCCGTCAAGTAGATATGTATCTCTACGCGGCCCTCCCGGAGGATTGGGAGTATCTCCCCGAGTAAATCTCGGCTAGTAGTATTTGATCTATGGAATCCCTCGCTTTAGTTGTAGCAATAATTCTTGCTGTAGTGATGTTTAGTGGTCCAATCGGAATTTTGCTCACGATTAATCCGATCTGGAACGCGGCACTCAAAGTTCCCGCGCTCTGGTACGCCAGAAGAATTCTTATCTCAGTATTAGCGGCGGTTGGAATCATCTTTGGGTTTCAGGTCTTGTTCAGCGGAGTTCCATTTATCGCATCCCTCATGGTGATGTCAGGAATGGCTTTCAATATCATTGCTATCAAATTGGAATATCAGATTGGCAAGTTCAATAAGCGAAAGACGCCTGGTACGCCTGGAGCATCAGAGCTCTAAGACTCTGTAAAAAATGGTGGAGGTGCCGGGAATCGAACCCGGGTCCTTCGGAATTAAAATAGGGCTTCTACGGGCGTAGTGTGTTTATCGTTTTCTCAGTTCCGAATCTCTTACACACGAGTATTCGACAAACTCATTTGCGAAACTGTTCTCTCTACATATTCGCAACGCTATGCAGATGAAAAGCTCTCTAGCGACGCCAGATTCCAGAGCGAGAGCGCCCCTGGGCTGACGGATTCGGGACTAGCTTATGCAGCTAGTGCGAAATCACTGCGACTGTTGTCTGCAGTTAGTTGTGCACGGATTTCATGGTTTACGAGATCATTCCGGCTTCCTCGGCCCGCTTCCCCTATCTCAACAACCAAAGTCGAGACCGTTCACCCCCATGGGTGTGGAAAGCATTGTCGCTTGCGCGACTGTTATGCAATGCCACTATGTAGTTGTATTCCAAGTGTATAGAAACAATGTGACAACGCGAAAACTGCACATAAATCCTGAGGAGTAACACGGGTTTTGCGCTCTAACTGGAGGCGCAGATGAAGCTATTTAGAAGTCTTTGCCAGTCTTTCGACGAGACATCTCGCGCTCCACATCACGCGAATCTTGGCGCTCTTTCAGCGCCGCACGCTTATCGTACGCTTTCTTTCCGCGAGCCAGTGCAATCTCAATCTTTGCCTTGCCGTCTTTAAAGTAAAGCTGCAAAGGGATGAGAGTCAGTCCGCCTTCTTTGGTAAGAGCATGAAGTTTACGAAGCTCTTGCATATGTACTAACAACTTACGTTCACGACGAGGTGTGTGGTTATTCCATGTTCCTTCTGTGTACTCAGGAATATGTACTCCACTTAGCCACAACTCACCATTACTTACATGTGCATATCCATCAATAAGAGAAGCACGACCTGCACGCAAGGATTTAACTTCAGTTCCAGTTAGAACAATTCCGCATTCATAGACATCTTCGATCGAGTAATCATGGCGCGCCTTCTTATTCTGCGCGATGAGTTTGCGACCGACCTCTTTGACCATGATCTGACTATAGCCCTTGAGCCTAAGCCTTAGACCTTGAGGTAACGGCGAAGCGTGATTAGAGAAGCGAAGGTTGAAACAACAAGGCCGGTAAGAAGCAACCAAGCCGAAGCGATCCAGACTTCATTCCAACCAAAGAAGTTGGTGAATGTAAGGAGTGGAGCTACCTGTGTATCTACAACTTGCTTAAGACCAGCAAGTAGCCCTGTTGCCACGCCCCAGCCGATTATTGCAGAGATGATTCCTTCAAGAAGGAACGGTAACTGAATTGAAAACGATGAGGCGCCAACAAGTTTCATCACGCCAGTTTCACGGCGGCGGTTAAAGGCAGCGATACGCAAAGTATTTGATATCAATAGCGCTGCTGTAAGTACAGAAGCCAAACCAACGGCGATTGCGCCGTTACGAAGCACGTTAAGGAGCTCAAAGAACTTCTCAAGAATTGTCCGTTGATCCTGCACCACATCAACGCCCGGACGCCCAGTAAATGCAGATACAACCACTGCAAACTGTGTTGGGTCATCGAGCTTTACACGGAATGACTCAGGCAGTTGATCCGCACTCACATTTTGTGCAATTGCAGAATCTTTAAAGCGTTCCTGGAAGCGAGAAAATGCTTCTGATTGGCTCTCATAATAAACACTCTGCACTACGGGAAGCGCTTCAAGATCTGCCTTAATTGTTGTGCGCTGTGCATCGGTAATTACTCCACCAGCACATGAAGGTGATTCAGATAAAGGTCCACATAAGAAGACAGAAACTTCGATCTTGTCATACCAATAATCCTTCATCGCATTGACTTGTGCATTTGAAAGCAAGCCAATGCCAAGTAATGAAAGAGAGATTGCTGTTGTCACGATAACGGCAAAGGTCATGGTGAGGTTGCGACGAAGTCCGATTCGAACTTCACTAAGCAAAAATCCTGCGCGCATTTTTCTCTCCCTTACCCGGTGTATCCATAGACGCCACGAACCTGATCGCGGATTACATGTCCGCCATCTAACTCGATTACGCGCTTACGCATCTGATCAACAATTCCTGAATCATGCGTCGCCATCAAGACTGTGGTTCCCTCGCGATTAATTCTGTCGAGCAACTTCATAATGCCCACAGATAGCGCTGGATCAAGGTTTCCTGTTGGCTCATCGGCGATGATAATCGCTGGCTTTGTAACGTAGGCACGAGCAATAGCCACACGCTGTTGCTCTCCACCTGAAAGCTGGTTAGGCATGCGATCGCCCTTATCTTCGAGGCCAATCAGTTCAAGAACTTCAGGAACCTCACGGTTGATCTCTTTCTTTGAGTAACCGAGTACATGAAGTGCAAAAGCAATATTTTCTGTGATCGTCTTATTAGGAAGAAGACGGAAATCCTGAAAGACAGTTCCGAGTTGGCGACGAAGCTCTGGGATCTTGTGGCTAGAGAGTTTGCCGAGATCTTTTCCAGCAACATGGATAACACCAGAGGTTGGCTTCTCTTCACGAAGGATCAAACGTAAGAATGTTGACTTACCCGAACCGGATGCACCGACGAGGAAGACAAACTCACCCTTAACGATTTCAAGGTTTACTGAATCTAGGGCAGGGCGTTCTTGACCTGGATAGGTCTTTGTCACATTCTCAAAACGAATCATGTGTTGCTCCTCTTGCCCTTCGCTCAGCCAGGCTCGTGGCCCGACCCTTTGGATCCAGAGCAGGTGCGCTCCGAGTTCTCCGTACTGGTCCTAGTTTATGGATCTAGGCGGAACTATTCGGGATTTGAGCGCAGATAGACCCGACTTTAGATAGAAATTGAGTCCAGATTCAGGCGTGTAGAAGGTGTGAGATTTACTTAATGTGAGATTTATTGCGTTGCTTGTGAACGACGCCAGCGAATACCAGCTTCGATGAAGTCATCGATTTCACCATTGAGAACCGCAGATGTATTTCCGGTCTCATGATTATTACGTAGATCTTTCACCATTTGATACGGAGCAAGAACATAAGAGCGCATTTGATTTCCCCATGAACCTGAGTTATCGCCCTTGAGAGCATTGATTTTCGCTTGCTCTTCTTGGCGACGGCGTTCAAGTAGTTTTGATTGCAAGACAGCCATTGCTGTCGCTTTATTTTGGATCTGTGATCGCTCGTTCTGACAAGAAACAACGATGCCTGTTGGAATGTGAGTGAGACGAACCGCAGAATCGGTTGTATTAACACCCTGACCACCAGGTCCTGAAGAGCGATACACATCAACGCGAATTTCTTTCTCATCAATTTCAATATGATCACTCTGTTCAACTACTGGCACAACTTCAACGCCAGCGAACGAAGTGTGGCGGCGGGATTGTGAATCAAAAGGAGAGATGCGCACTAGGCGATGTGTGCCCTGCTCAACCGAAAGAGTTCCATACGCATAAGGTGAACTCACGCGAAACGTTGTTGACTTAATACCAGCTTCCTCCGCATATGAAGTTTCTAAAACATCAACTTTATGTTCATGACGCTCGCAGTAGCGTAGATACATACGCATCAGCATTTCAGCCCAGTCTGCAGCTTCAACTCCACCGGCTTCAGAACGAATTGTGATTAGCGCATCACGATCATCATATTCACCATTGAGGAGGGTGGTGACTTCAAGTTCACTAATCGCTTTAACAGTTGAATCAAGTTCAATCTCAGCATCACGAAGTCCAGATCCATCTGGTTCATCGGCTGCTAACTCAAAGAGGACCGGCAGATCTTCAACTCGACGGCGGAGTGACTTTAGACGCGCAATAGTTGATTGAACGCGTGAGAGTTTGCTTGTGACTGCCTGCGCTTTTTCTGGGTCATCCCAAAGATTTGGAACCCCTGCTTGTGCTTCAAGGTCAAC
>JBILXG010000079.1:0-4177 GCA_044369465.1 Candidatus Planktophila sp. | reverse complement strand
AAGCACTTGCTACAGATATGTTGATCGCACATCACTTAGGCGATGTTGATGTTGTCCATTCACATACGTGGTATGCCAATATGGCCGGTCATACCGCTTCCCTTCTATACGGGATGCCACACATCGTTAGCGCTCACTCACTCGAACCTTTGCGCCCATGGAAGGCTGAACAGCTCGGCGGCGGTTATGCGATTTCTTCCTGGGCAGAAAAGACTGCATATGAAGGTGCAGCCGCAATCATCGCGGTCAGTGATGGAATGCGTGCCGATGTGCTCGCTTCTTATCCAGAAGTTGATCCAAAGAAAGTCGTCACAATCCGCAACGGTGTTGATACGCAGGAGTGGTCCCCTATAGACGACCCATCCGTTGCGCAGAGTTTTGGAATCAGCGGTCGCTATGCAATCTTCGTCGGTCGCATCACGCGCCAAAAAGGTTTAGCCCATCTTCTTCGCGCCTGGTCACAAGTTCCAGATGAGTACGGCCTTGTCTTGTGCGCTGGCAGCGCTGATGAAGCAGGTATCGGAGCAGAGTTTGAAGAACTTGTTGCACAGCTACAGAAGACTCGCAAAAACATCTGGTGGATTAAAGAGATGCTTCCAAAATCTCAACTGATCCCACTGCTCACTGGTGCAGATCTATTCCTGTGTCCATCTATCTACGAACCACTGGGAATTGTTAATCTCGAAGCAATGGCCTGCCAAACTGCAGTACTTGCTTCACGCGTGGGTGGAATTCCAGAGGTAGTTGCAGATGGAGTTACAGGAATGCTTATTGATTACACAACAGATAACTTAATATTTGAGAGCAACATCGCTGCAGGAGTGACGCAGATGATGAGCGATCCCGAAAGACTAAAGAAATTCGGAATAGCAGGTCGTGCGCGGGCAATCAGTGAATTTGGCTGGGACGCAGTCGCTGCGGCTACAATTGCCCTCTATCGCAGCGTCCTTAAGTAACGCAGCGTCTACCAAAAGGATTGCATCGATATGTCACGTAAAAGCGCGCTGATCTTTGCACTCGTTGGTCTTCTATGGGGCATTCCTTATCTATTCATTAAAGTTGCTGTCGATGAAGAGACTGGTTACGCACCAGCAATAGTCGTCTTTGGTCGCGTCCTTATTGGCGCAGCTATTTTGATTCCCTTGGCGATTAAAGATAGATCAATCTTTGACGCCTTTCGTGGAATCAAATATGTCGCTTTCTATGCCCTCCTTGAAATGGTAATTCCTTGGATTCTCATTGGAACAGCTGAGCAGAAGATTTCTTCCGGACTCGCTGGATTGCTCATCGCATCTGTTCCTATCTGGTCAAACATAATCACCTACTTCCAAGGTGATGTCGATGCGCTCAAGGCAAATCGCTTACTCGGCATTGGTATTGGATTTGTCGGCGTTGTGCTGATTGTCGGTATCGAAACTTTGACTGGATCATCAGATCCCCTCTCCATTTTAATGGTGATTGTTGCAGCAATCGCTTACGCCTATGCGATCATCATGATTCGTAACAAGCTGCCTGATGTATCTGGAATTGCGATTAATGGCGTTGCTATGGCTCTCACTGCAATCTTCTACCTGCCATTTACCATCGCGCTCTGGCCAGATCACACCGTCGCACCCGAGGCCACTTACTCTGTTATCGCTCTCGGAATCTTCTCAACCGGTATCGCATTCGCCTTCTTCTTCACACTTATTGCAGATATTGGTCCTACTCGCGCATCGCTAGTGACATATTGGAATACAGCTGTTGCCGTTGTCTTGGGAGTACTCATCTTGAGTGAGCCAATTACGGTAGGCATTGGAATTGGTCTACCACTTGTGATGCTTGGTTCGTGGTTAGTTAACCGCCGCGAAAAGGTTTAACTCTCTACTTCTCTGAAAAACCTAAACGCTCAAGAAGTTTCGGATCTCTCTGCCATTCCTTAGAAACTTTCACATGAAGGCCAAGGAAGATACGAGCGCCTAGTTCACGTTCGATATCTGCACGAGCCCGCATACCAATATCTTTCAAACGTTCACCTTTATGGCCAAGCAGGATGCCAGTCTGTGAATCACGTTCTACATGGATGGTCGCGTGAATATCAAAGAAGGGGCGTGAGCCTTTCTCTTCGCGCTCAGACATTTCATCAATGGTGACCATTATTGAGTGCGGGAGTTCTTCACGCGCATCACGCAACGCTGCCTCACGGACTAACTCGCAGATAAGTTGTTCAATCCCCTGGTCGCTCTTCATATCTGTGGGATAGAAGGCAGGTCCAACAGAAAGGCTCTTCGAAATTAAGGATGCGAGTAGTTCAATCTGATCATGAATTGCCGCCGAGATTGGAATGATCTCATCCCACGTAAATCCAACGGCAAGTTCGTTGATTCCTAGTAGACGCTCGGCAATATTTTTCTTAGAGACTAGGTCAGTCTTTGTAACTAAAGCAAATTTCTTGGCGCGAGGATGCTTTGCAATCTCCTGCGCAACAAAAACATCTCCGGCACCAGATGTTTCATCTGCCGGAAGGCACATCAAAATCACATCTACTGAATCAAGACTCTCCCCCACGACAGCGTTGAGGCGATGTCCAAGAAGAGTCTTTGGCTTATGAACGCCTGGAGTATCAACTAGGACTGCTTGGAAATCTGTGCCGTTGATAATTCCACGGATTGCATGACGAGTGGTGTTGGGATGCGGTGATGTAATCGCAATCTTTGATCCTACGAGAGCATTAATGAGAGTTGATTTTCCTGTGTTTGGGCGGCCAACAATGGCAACGAAGCCCGAACGGAAATCACTCATATGCCTATTCTCGCATTAGGCGAACCCTTTTACCTAAACGAGTTGCTCCAGAGAAGTTATCAATTCGACTGCATCGTTGACCGATGTGACGATCTCGGCGGCGCGCTCACCAATAAGGCGATGTGTACCTTCTGATGTCGGTGAATTAATTGGTCCAGGAATTGCCATCACTGGTCGCATGAGTTCAGCCGCATCACGAGCAGTGCGAAGTGATCCACTTCGAAATGCTGCTTCAACTACCAAAGTACTCATAGAAAGGGCGGCGATGATTCGATTTCGAGTAAGAAACCGCGAAGGGTAAGCGGGAGTTCCTGGCATGACCTCACTGACGATTGCACCTAACTCAGCAATTTCAGTAAAGAGTCGTTCGTTACCAGCTGGGTAATTTATATCGATGCCACTTGCGATGACAGCAATGGTGATTCCTTCTGCGATCAGAGCACCCTTATGTGCATGAGTATCAATTCCGTAAGCACCACCGCTGGCGATGCTCCACTCGCGATCGACAAAGCCTGCAGCGAAATCACTTGCGATGCGAGCACCATATGGCGTTGGGTTTCGAGTTCCAACTATTGCAATTGAGCGGGTTTTGAGTGAATCAACCTTGCCTTTAACGACGAGACCAATGGGTGGGGTTACCAGATCATCGAGTTGTTCTGGCCAGTCACGGTCACCAGGAACAATAAAAACGCCCCCGGCATTCTCTATCGATTCCAGCAGGGCCGCTGCTCCACCTGGATGTAGTTGCAGGAGAGTCTTCTCCGCTTTACTCGAGCGATAGAAGCCATCTTTAATTCTGAGCAAGGTTTGGTGCGCACCTTGCAGAGTTACTTCCGAACCCCAGAAAGAACTTCCGCCTTCAGTAGCTGCAAAGAGCTCGAGTCTTGCTGATTTCTCTTCATTCACGATATTCCACCTTCGCGTAGTTCGTAAGCATCTGTGACATCTTTGAGAGTGGGTTGATTCCGTCCCGCTAAATCTGCCAGCGTCCATCCCAGACGAATCACTTTATGTAAGCCTCGCGCCGTCAATCTTTCGCGATCAAGTTCGTCATGAAGAAAATTCATCGCCAGACGATCAGGTTTAAACTCAGTGCGCAACGCCCGTGCAGGAATTGCGCTATTAAGTTCAAAGCCACGTCCTGCAAAACGCTCACGTGCAATAACTCGTGCTGCCTGTACCCGCTCTGCAATAGCAGCGCTGGATTCACCTAGCGTTGCAGATGAGATATCGGCACGTCCCACTGGATCAACGGTGATGCGCATATCTATGCGATCCATCAAGGGACCGGATAACTTTCCTAAGTAGCGTCTTACTTGTACTGAGGAACAACTACAACCCAATCCCCTGCCGGCAAACTTTCCGCAAGGACATGGATTAGCTGCGAGAACTAAGA
>JBILXG010000078.1:0-4205 GCA_044369465.1 Candidatus Planktophila sp. | reverse complement strand
ACGTTGGTACAGCAGCTCCACAGCAAGTAAGCGCATGCTTCATCTTGTCTGTTGATGACACAATGGATTCAATCCTTAACTGGTATCGCGAAGAAGGAATGATCTTTAAGGGCGGTTCTGGTGCCGGTCTTAATCTTTCACGTATTCGTTCATCAAAGGAACTTCTTAAATCAGGTGGAACAGCCTCAGGCCCAGTTTCATTTATGCGCGGAGCGGACGCGTCTGCAGGAACAATCAAATCTGGAGGCGCAACCCGTCGCGCTGCAAAGATGGTTGTTCTAGATGTAGATCATCCAGATATCGAAGAATTTATCGAGACCAAGGTTTCAGAAGAGCAGAAGATCCGCGCTCTCCGTGATGCTGGTTTCGATATGGACCTTGGTGGAAAAGACATCATCAGCGTTCAGTATCAGAATGCAAATAACTCAGTTCGCGTCAGCGATGAGTTCATGCGTTCATACGAGAAGGGCGAGCAGTTCGGACTTAAGGCTCGTTCAACAGGCGAAGTTATCGACACAGTTGATGCACGCGCTCTCTTCCGCAAAATGGCAGAAGCTGCATGGGCATGCGCTGATCCTGGAATTCAATATGACGACACCATCAATGATTGGCATACAAACCCAGAGACAGGTCGCATCAATGCGTCCAACCCTTGCTCTGAGTACATGTCACTAGATAACTCATCATGTAACTTGGCTTCACTTAACTTGATGAAGTTCCTCAAGGCAGATGGTTCATTTGATGCAAAGACATTCGGTAAGGCTGCAGAGATGATCATCACCGCGATGGATATCTCAATTTGTTTTGCAGACTTCCCAACACAGGCGATCGGTGAGACAACACGTGCATACCGTCAGCTCGGAATCGGATACGCAAACCTTGGCGCACTCCTTATGGCATCAGGTCTGGCTTACGATTCAGAAGGCGGACGCGCACTTGCTGGTGCCATCACATCATTGATGTCAGGCATCACCTACAAGCGTTCAGCTGAACTTGCTGGAATCGTCGGACCATACGATGGCTTTGCACGAAATGCATCAGCTCACGCACGCGTCATGCGCAAGCACGCATCAGCATCATCTTCTGCAAAGACAGAGACAACTCTTGATAAGGATGTCTGGGTCGAGGCAAATAAGGCTTGGGATGCTTGCCTTTCAACTGGCGATAAGAACGGATGGCGCAATGCGCAGATCTCAGTTCTTGCACCAACCGGAACAATTGGTTTGATGATGGACTGCGATACAACAGGTATCGAGCCAGACTTCTCACTCGTTAAGTTCAAGAAGCTTGTCGGTGGCGGATCTATGCAGATCGTCAACCAGACAGTTCCACAAGCACTTCGCAAGCTTGGCTACACAGAAGAGACAATTGAAGCAATTGTTGAATTCATTGCAGCTAACGGTCACGTCATCGATGCTCCAGGACTTAAGCAAGAGCATTACGATGTATTCGATTGCGCACTTGGTGCACGATCAATTGCTCCAATGGGCCACGTCCGCATGATGGCTGCATGCCAGCCATTCTTGTCAGGTGCGATCTCAAAGACAGTTAACCTTCCAGAAGAAGCTACTGTAGAAGAGGTAGAAGAGGTCTACTACGAAGGATGGAAGCTTGGTCTTAAGGCTTTGGCTGTCTATCGCGACAACTGCAAGGTCGGTCAGCCACTTTCTGATGGAAAGGCGAAGAAGAAGGATGCACCTGTAGAAGCAGAAGTTATTGCAGCTCCAGTTCGCAAGCGTCTTCCAAAGTCACGTCCATCAACAACAACATCATTCTCTGTTGGCGGCGCTGAGGGTTACATGACCTCAGGTGCTTATGCAGATGGTGCACTCGGTGAGGTATTCCTTAAGCTCGGTAAGCAGGGTTCAACTCTTGCCGGTGTAATGGATGCGTTCTCAATCGCAGTCTCAATCGGTCTCCAGTACGGAGTTCCACTACAGACATTCGTTGAGAAGTTCACAAACTTGCGCTTCGAGCCAGCAGGTATGACAGATGATAAAGATATTCGCATGGCACAGTCCATGATGGATTACATCTTCCGTCGCCTTGCTCTTGATTACCTACCATTTGAAGAGCGCGCTTCCCTCGGTCTCTACACAGTGGCAGAGCGCGAAGCAGCGTTGAACAATGGCGGCGAGTACACACCTATTGCACCTGTGGAGGGCGATAGCCCAAAAGCAGTTGCGCCTGTGGCGGCTCCTGTAGCTGCAGTCGCTAAAGCACCTGTTGCTGACGTCAAGATCGAAGCAGCACCAGTTGCATCAGCACCAGCGATGACAATCGGTTCATCTTCAGATCTTCTAGAGTCAATGGGCATCAAATCAGATGCACCGCTCTGTATGACATGTGGTGTGAAGATGCGTATGTCAGGTGCATGCTTTGTATGCGAAGGTTGTGGAAACACATCAGGTTGCTCATAAAGATCACGCTTAAAAAGTAACGAAGAGGCCCTCCACGGAACCGCGGGGGGCCTTTTCGCGTCTCAATAATAGGTAAAGGGGCGCATAATTTACGTGCGGAGAGACGGTGAAATAGGTATGAAGAGCTGGTGGAGAGCCGGGGGAGTAAGGGCTGGATTAGCCTTGTCACTCGTCTTTGCCATGTGCGCATCTTCTGTCGCCCAAGCCGTTGAGGCCGTTGCTCCCACATCTACTTATATCGTCACAGTCGATGGTGACTTTAATGATGTAGTACGCGGTCAACTTCGCGATGCCGGAATCACAATCGATGATGAATTCGAATACGCATTTGATGGTTTTGTTGTTGATTTGGCCGCACACCAACTTCCATATGTGCAATCACTTGAGTATGTGAAGGCCGTTGAAGAAGACAGCATCGTCACTATTGCTGCTACCCAAACCCCGACTCCTTCATGGGGTCTTGATCGAATCGATCAACGTGAGCGAATCAGTGGCGGCGGGGATGGAAGTTATGAATACCTCAGCGCAGGAGCAGGTACCACGATTTATGTTGGAGACACAGGTGTGTTTCCTCATCAAGATTTAGCGGGCCGACTTTCATCATCTGGTTTCACTGTTTACAACGACGGACGCGGAACAATCGATTGCAATGGACATGGAACACACGTGGCAACGACAGCTGCGGGTTCACAATATGGAATTGCCAAGAATGCAACCGTTGTTCCAATGCGGGTTATGGGCTGCAACGGCCGTGGTAACACATCCGGAATTATCGCCTCTCTTGATTGGATTCTATCTCCAGCAAATCCAAATCCAATAACGCAAGCCGTCATAAACTTGAGTATCGGTGGTGGAAGATCTGATGCCTTCAACGATGCAATTGAACGCGTAGTTAACGCTGGCATCACAGCCGTAGTTGCAGCGGGAAATGACTACGGAGATGCCTGCACTAAGTCACCGGCATCGGCAGTAAATGCAATTACGGTTGGTGCGACGACTATCTCTGATGCCAAATCTTCTTTTTCAAATAGCGGACCATGTGTCGACATCAGTGCGCCAGGATCTTCCATTGCCGGCGGTTGGTTTCTCAGTGCAAGTTCCATTCGCAATCTCAGCGGAACATCGATGGCATCTCCACACGTAGCAGGTGCCGCAGCGGTCTATCGAGGTCTTTATCCAACAGCCACAGTTGCGCAGGTAACTTCAGCACTTCTTTCAACCGCCACAACAGGTGCGATTACAGGCCTGCCTCTGGATACACCGAATAAATTACTTTATGTTTCACCGACAGATTCCTGGCCCGCCTACTCAGCACCAACTGTTGAATACAAATCACTGGAGGCAGTTACAAGTACAAGTGCTGTAGTCAATATCGCGGTTAATCCAGAAAATCTCAGCACTACCGCACGAGTCGAATTCTCGACTAGCCCAACATTTGCATCTTCGGTTCAAACGGCCGCACCGACAACACCAGAATTCGCCGGAGCAGAAGTGATCTCCGCAAATGTTTCGCTCACTTCACTGACTCCAAACACACGGTATAGCTTCCGAATCAGAGGAGAGAATTCAGCTAAGACTTTCGTTTCACCCACTTATGTATTCACAACTAAGGCAAACACAAGTACTGCCCCTACAGTTTCAGCAACGGGAGCAACGCTCGTAACTGCATATAGCGCTCAACTCAATGGAACCGTTAATCCGAATGGTCTTGAAACTCAGATTCAGATCTTTTACAGTCCTGATTCAACTTTTTCGACAAATGTTAAAACGATTAGTGGCTCAGTG
>JBILXG010000161.1:0-4246 GCA_044369465.1 Candidatus Planktophila sp. | reverse complement strand
GTCAGCGTTCGTCGCGGCACACGGATAATTCTCGGTCCAATAACCTTCGCAATTTCGCCAGGAGAACGATGGGTCATTCTCGGCCCTAACGGAGCTGGTAAATCAACGTTGCTCAATTTGCTCGCTACTCGCGCTTTCCCTACATCTGGAAAGGTTTTTATCCTCGAAAAGGAGATGGGCAAGGTTGATCTCTTTGAATTGCGAACACGGATAGGTCTTGCTGGTGTTGGAATTTCAGAAGATATTCCATATGAAGAGAAAGTCCGAGATGTTGTCGTAACTGCTGCCTATGCAGTGCTCGGTCGTTGGAATGAAGATTACGATCTTTGGGACGAATCTCGAGCAGTTGCACTTTTAACGACATTTGGTGTGCGAGAACTTGCAGATAGAGACTACGGCACCCTCAGTGAGGGAGAGAAGAAACGCGTGCAGATTTCACGTGCACTCATGGCCGATCCTGAACTCTTATTGCTAGATGAACCTACGGCTGGTCTTGATGTAGGTGGGCGTGAAGATTTACTACGACGTTTCTCTCACTTCTCGAGTGATCCAACCGCTCCCGCTACCGTGATTGTTACCCACCATATTGAAGAGATCCCTGTCGGAACCACGCATGCGCTCCTACTTAAGGATGGAGCGATTGCAGTAAGTGGCCCAGTCCAGCACGTTGTCACCAGCGAACACATTAGCGCGGTCTTCGGCGTTGAAGTTAATGTTGCCTTCGACGGATCTCGTTTTTATGCACGAGCCACTTCGTGATTCATCAAGTTTTCGAGCCCGTCCATCCATCCTGGCATCCGCTACTTGAGCCTCATCATGACGCCATCATCTCGACGCTCGATAAGGTCGCATTAGGTGAATACATCCCGACGATAGATCGAATATTTGCTCCACTGAGTACGCCGTTAGATGAGGTCAAAGTCGTCATTGTCGGTCAAGATCCCTATCCGAGCGCGGAGAATGCCGATGGTTTTGCTTTCTCTGTACGCCCAGAGGTTTCACCGCTTCCAGCTTCGTTGGTCAATATTTTCAAGGAGTTGGAGAGCGACTTAGGTACTGCGATGCCCAACAATGGAAATCTAGAGCGTTGGTCTCAACAAGGTGTTCTACTGATTAACCGCACTTTGACGACAATTCCGGGGGAGTCTCATGCTCATCAACGAAGTGGTTGGATGGAGATCACCGAAGCAATTATTCGCGAAGTTGCCTTACGCGGAGCGGTAGGAATTCTCTGGGGTGGAAACGCACAACAAATGTCAGATTACTTCGATGCTTCTCGAGTGATCAAGAGCGCTCACCCTAGTCCGCTAAGTGCATATCGTGGCTTCTTTGGCTCCAAACCGTTTTCACAATGTAATGCAATGCTCACTGGGATCGGGAAAACTCCGATCACCTGGTAAACGAAAAGAGGCCGGATACTCACTTAACGTGAATACCCGGCCTCTTATCTTGATTAAGTTACTTATCCAACCCAGATGTTAATTGGAGATTGCAGGAAGTAGATCATGAAGAGCCCTGAAACTACCCAGAGAAGTGGATGTACTTCCTTAGCGCGTCCCTGGATTGCTCGGATGACAACGTGGGTTACAAATCCAACGCCAATTCCCACAGAAATGTTGTAGGTAAATGGCATCAAGATGATCGTTAGGAATGCTGGAAGAGCAATTCCCATATCGTCCCAATCAATATTCTTGATCTGCGTCATCATGAGGAAACCAACAATTATCAGTGCCGGTGTTGCAGCCTCGTAAGGAATTACAGCAACGAGCGGCGCTAAGAATGTGGTGAGTAGGAACATAACACCAGTAACTACTGATGCGAGTCCTGTTCGTGCACCTTCACCGACACCAGCTGCTGATTCAATATAGCTCGTGTTTGATGAGATGCTTCCTGCTCCACCAGCAACTGCTGCGAGTGAGTCAACGAAGAGAATCTTGTTGTTGTTTGGAACATTACCTTCGTCATCAATCAAACCTGACTCGTGACCGATTGCAGTAACAGTTCCTACAGTGTCGAAAAAGTCAGAGAGTAACAATGTGAAGATGAGAAGGATAGCGGTCACCAGCGGAACACGATCAAAACCACCGAGTAGGTTGAATTGTCCGAAGAGTGAGAAGTCTGGTGTTGCTACAACTTCTGCAGGCATTGCTGGGACATTGAGGTTCCAGCCCTTTGGATTAACGTCACCAGTTGCGCCATTGAACAGTGGCCCAATCTTAAATGCTGACTCAATTGCAATTGCTGCAGCAGTTGCCACAACGATTCCGATGAGAATTGCTCCCTTTACCTTCTTAACCATGAGAGCAATTGTGAGTAGGAGTCCAAAACCAAAGACAATGATTGGCCAACCAACGAGGTTTCCGCCATCACCGAGCATCACAGGGACAGGTCCGGAGTTGGTGCGGCGTACGAAGCCAGCATCAACAAGACCGATGAGTGCGATGAAGAGACCAATACCGACTGAAATCGCAATCTTTAACTGTCCTGGTACCGCGCGAAATACCGCGCCGCGGAAACCGGTGAGTACGAGAATAGTGATGATGATTCCTTCGATCACTACTAATCCCATAGCATCTGCCCACGTCATCTGTGAAGCAATACCTACTGCCACAAATGTGTTAAGGCCGAGCCCGGTTGCGAGAGCGAGTGGATAGTTTCCAAGAACTCCCATAAGAATTGTGAGAATGCCAGCCATTAAAGCTGTCATTGCAGCGACGAGAGCCAAGTTTGGAGCATCTCCACCGCCGATATATTTTCCATCAGCATCTTTGGTTAGACCGATGATTAGCGGGTTAAGCGCAACGATGTAAGCCATAGTAAAGAACGTGACGACTCCGCCACGTACCTCCTGTGCCACTGTCGATCCGCGCTCGGATATTTTGAAGTAACTATCGAGCATTGTTGTACCTTCCTCATTTTGTTATCGGGGGTGGTTGCGACCCCGTGTGAAATGACGGCTCACAGACCGATCGAGGATGGGGAGGTCTTTGATGGGGTCAAAATATCTGACCGGCAGTGTTACTTTGAGGTAAGGCGCGCTAAAAGGCCAAAGGAAATGGCAACAGATTGCCCAATGAGCAGGGCAAAGAGCAGAGTACCCAGACCCAAGGTTCCGCCCAAGAGGGCCCCCGTGATCGAGACAACAACCTCGAGTCCGAGACGAACACGCCCCACTCGAACTCCGGTGCGCTGGTGCAGACCCGTCATAGCTCCATCTCTAGGTCCTGGGCCAAGTCCGCAGGTGATGTAGAGAGCGGATCCGATTCCGACCATTGAGATGCCAACAAGAGTAAAAGCTAACCCCGGGATGAGAGTCTCTTGCTTTGGGAAAACATTTGTCGCAATCTCAATGAATAGAGAAATGATAAGAATATTTGAGAGAGTTCCAAACCCGGGGCGTTCTTTTAGTGGAATCCATAACGAGAGAACGAGCGCACCAATTATCAGAGTTGATGTTCCGATCGAAAGCCCACTTTTAAGTGAGATACCTTGCGCGAGGACAGACCATGGCGCATTTCCTAAACCCGATTGAATGATTAAACCATCGCCTAAACCGAATATAGCTAGACCAAAGAAAAGAATGAGAACTCTCTTGAAAGATAGATCCCAGCGACTCTTCGCAGTCCACGGAACCACTGGAACTGTTCTATGTGGTTTGAGATGAGAAATGATCTGTCGTAAAGTCATCTCTGCATCCTACCTTTCTGATTGGACTTTAAGTACTCTTAGCGGATGTTTACTGGCTCTGGAACGCTCATCAATGTAATGACTATTATCGCTGGCGCTTCACTTGGTGTCTTCATTGGTGGACGTATGCCAGAGCGCATGCGCGCACTCATCACCGATGTGTTGGGCTTAATAACCATTCTTGGAGCCGGAACGGCCTTAGTCGCCATCGCATCTCAGCGTTATGTCGAAGCACTACCAAAGGGATGGCCACTCTTAGCAATTTTGGCCTCCCTCCTTATTGGAGGAGTTATTGGTAGCGCTGCCAACCTTGAGAGCCGTTTAGAGGGTTTCGGAAATTACTTGCGAATAAAGTTCAAGGCAGATGGCCAAGGAACTTTCGTTGAAGGTTTTCTATCCTCGTCTCTGCTCTTTGTCATCGGACCGCTAGCGATCCTTGGCTCAATTAGTGATGGTATGGGTACAGGTACCGATCAACTTATTCTTAAATCATCCCTCGACTTTTTCGCTGCGATGGCATTTGCGGCCAGTCTCGGCTGGGGAGTTGCAGCATCTGCAA
>JBILXG010000125.1:0-2976 GCA_044369465.1 Candidatus Planktophila sp. | reverse complement strand
GCACCAAGTGCAAGAACAACTGCATCATATTTTTGGCGCAGTTCAGAGCCAGTTATGTCGACTCCAACGTTTACGCCGGTACGAAAGCGCGTACCTTCCTTTTCCATCTGAGCAAGGCGACGATCAATGATGTTCTTTTCCATTTTAAATTCTGGAATACCGTAACGAAGAAGTCCGCCAATCTTGTCTGCACGCTCATAAACAACGACGGTATGTCCTGCGCGAGTGAGTTGTTGAGCGGCAGCGAGACCAGCTGGACCAGATCCAATGACTGCAACAGTTTTTCCTGTAAGTCGATCAGGTGCAAGAGGCTTTACATCGCCAGAGCCAAAAGCTTCTTCGATTGTGCGAAGTTCCACCTGCTTGATGGTCACTGCGTCAGCATTTATCGCTACGACACATGCAGTTTCACATGGTGCCGGACAGAGTCGACCAGTGAACTCTGGAAAGTTATTTGTGGCATGTAAACGTGCGATCGCTTCTGTCTTATCGCCGCGCCACATTAAGTCATTCCACTCAGGGATCAGATTGCCCAGTGGGCATCCTGAATGACAGAAAGGAATGCCACAATCCATACAACGCCCTGCCTGCTTTTGCAGATGCTCGATACTTTGCGGTTCGTAGACCTCGCGCCAATCCTTTATTCGAACATCGACGGGGCGACGCTTAGGAGTTTCGCGCGGCGTAGTAAGAAAACCTTTTGGATCAGCCATTTGCAGCAACCTCCATTACGTATTGATCAACCGGAAGACCTTCACGAGTTGCTTTCTCTATGGCTGCAAGCACGCGAGCGTAATCGCGAGGCATAACTAGTGAGAACCGAGATAGCGAGTTCTCCCAGTCAAGAAGTAAGTTTCCGGCTACTTGAGATTCGGTCTCATTGAAGAATGAAGTCACGATTGCCTTCAAGTTCTCTCGCTGATCAGCAGGTACAGCCAGAACATCAACCATCTCAGTATTGACGAGGTCAGCGTTGAGATCGAGAACGAATGCACGGCCGCCAGACATACCAGCTGCAAAGTTACGTCCAGTGCGACCAAGAACTACAACGGTTCCACCGGTCATGTACTCGCATCCGTGATCGCCAATACCTTCAACAACCGCCGTTGCGCCAGAGTTTCGAACGCAGAAGCGTTCTCCGACTATTCCACGCAAGAAGATTTCACCTGATGTTGCGCCATAGCCAATAACGTTTCCTGCAATGACGTTCTCTTCAGATTCAAAAGTTGCCTTTTCGTCTGGACGAACGATAATTCGCCCGCCCGAAATGCCCTTGCCAACATAGTCATTAGAGTCACCAAAGAGCTTGAGCGTTAAGCCCGAAGGGATAAATGCGCCGAGTGACTGTCCAGCAGAACCGCGCAGAGTGACAAGAACGGTATCTGTAGGCAGTCCTACTCCCCCGAAGTTACGTGTGATCTCTGCGCCGAGCATTGTGCCCACTGTGCGATTGACGTTACGTACTGGAGATTCGATCGAAACTTTTGCTCCAGTAGCAAGTGCTGCCTGCGCCTTCGCAATAAGTACGTTATCAAGTGCGTGAACGAGACCATGATCTTGTGTCGTGGTTTGGTAGAGCGAACTTTCTACATCCGGACGGACCAAGAGTGGTGTTAGATCAAGTCCGCTAGTCTTCCAATGAGCTATAGCTTGTTGAGTATTGAGATACTCCACATGGCCAATCGCTTCCTGCAGAGTCTTGAATCCGAGGGAAGCCAAGATTTCACGAACTTCTTCTGCAATGTATTCGAAGAAAGTTTCAACAAACTCTGGCTTGCCTGTAAACCTCTTTCGTAACTCCGGGTTCTGCGTAGCAACGCCTACAGGACATGTATCCAAGTGGCAGACGCGCATCATGACGCAACCAGATACAACTAGTGGTGCAGTAGCAAATCCATATTCCTCGGCACCCAAGAGCGCTGCAATAACGACATCTCGACCTGTCTTGAGCTGTCCATCGGTTTGCACAACGATGCGATCACGAAGACCATTCAGTAGAAGGGTCTGCTGGGTCTCTGCAAGACCAAGTTCCCACGGCGCGCCAGCATGCTTGAGTGATGTGAGTGGTGAAGCACCCGTGCCACCGTCATGGCCAGAGATGAGAACGACATCGGCATGTGCCTTTGAGACACCAGCTGCGACAGTTCCCACTCCAACTTCAGCTACCAGTTTTACGTGAATGCGCGCATTCTTATTTGCATTCTTCAAATCGTGAATGAGCTGTGCAAGGTCTTCAATTGAATAAATATCGTGGTGAGGCGGAGGCGAAATCAATCCAACGCCGGGAGTTGAGTAGCGAACTGTGGCAATCCATGGATAGACCTTGTTGCCAGGAAGTTGCCCACCTTCGCCAGGCTTTGCACCTTGTGCGACCTTAATCTGGATATCGTCTGCATTAACCAAGTACTCACTCGTGACGCCAAATCGACCAGAGGCAACTTGCTTAATTGAGCTTCGCTTGGAATCACCATTTGATTCTGGAGTAAATCGGGCAGGATCTTCTCCACCTTCGCCAGTATTTGATTTTGCACCTAGGCGATTCATCGCGATAGCAAGAGTTTCGTGGGCTTCTTGAGAAATTGAACCGTATGACATCGCGCCGGTAGAAAAACGCTTCACGATGTTGGAGATCGGTTCGACTTCGTCTACAGATATTGGTTTGCGTGTAGATGTATCGAATTCAAAGAGCCCTCGCAGCGTCATCAACGCTTTGCTCTGGTCATCGACTGCCGTTGTGTAGCGCTTGAAAACGTCATATCGCTTTGAACGAGTTGCATGTTGCAAAGTGAAGACTGTCTCTGGATTAAAGAGGTGTGGTTCACCATCGCGGCGCCATTGGTATTCGCCACCAATAGGAAGACGCTTAGTTCCAGGTACTTCTCCCCCTGGTGGATATGCAATGTGATGGCGTTTAATAGTTTCTTCGGCAATCACATCAAGATCAACGCCACCAAGACGCGAAGTTGTGCCAACAAA
>JBILXG010000009.1:0-13212 GCA_044369465.1 Candidatus Planktophila sp. | reverse complement strand
TCGATGACATCGGCGCAATCTTGATTATCGCTCTCGTTTATTCAAGCGGGATTGCCTACTCATGGGTGCTCGCATCCGTTGCGGCCATCCTTCTGATACTTGCACTTAAGAAAATGAATATCACCTCGATTTTTATCTACATCCTCTGTGGACTTCTCCTGTGGTACGGCCTCTATCGCACCGGAGTACACCCAACTTTAGCGGGTGTAATTCTTGGCCTACTGACTCCCTCACAAGTAAAGGAAGATACCGATCTAGAGGATATTGATGACGGGTCGGTCTCTTACATCGAATATCTGCAAATCAAGCTTCACCCATATTCTTCTCTGATCATTGTTCCAATTTTTGCCATGGCTAACACTGGAGTGGTGATTACAGAGAAATCTCTAGCCGATGCAACTTCTTCAGTGATCGCGTGGGGAATCTTCGTGGGACTCGTTATTGGAAAACCCCTAGGCGTTGTTGTTGCCGCGGTGGCAGCGTCAAAAGCGCGGATCGCAGATCTTCCTCAAGATGCACCTACGGGAAAACTCGTTGCGACAGGCAGTGCTGCCGGCATTGGATTTACCGTTGCTCTCTTTATTGCAGATCTAGCTTTTGATAATCAAGAATTACAGGACATTGCTGTCGTAGCAGTAATTGCAGCGTCAATAGTCAGCGCAGTGATAAGCACTGTCATCTTTAAAGCTTATCGATCCAGCCCCACACGGAACTAGCACCAGAGTGTCCGACAAGGACAATAACGATGATGCTAACGAGGCTAGATACCACTAGCGCCACTGAAGTTAATCTTCGGATTACAACAGATCCAAATGTTGAACCTGAACGATCCATTCTCCAACGAAGATAGATCAGGATGACCATCGGCAAAGTAACCAATGGTGTGATTTCGCCGAGCTCGGCATGTTTTTCAACGTTCTTATCAAGAATTTCGGCAAATGCTTCACCACTCATCTTTGCCAGAAATACGCTGACTTGAGCTATCACTGCCAGGATGAGAATGATTTTGCCGTGGCGGCGGGAGAAACTTGGAAGATAGGACATCACCAAAGCACCGATAGCAACCAGTGGAACGAGTACTACCGCTGAGTGCACAAGCAATGGGTGAAGAGGCAGCCCCGCAAGTGTTCCAAGAGGCTCTGATGCAATCAACATGGCTGAATACTAATCCAGGAAGAAATCTAGAAGGAAATCTTTAGTTCCAGGAACCACCGAGTACTTTTCAAGATCTGTGATTCCAACGCTAGCCAGGACTTCATCATCAACATAGAAGTTTCCTGAGTGCTCTTTCGCATCTCGGTTTAAGATCACATAGGCAGCATCGGCAAGGATTTCGGGAGTTCTGCAGGCAGCTGTATCGATACCTGGAATCATCTGCAATGCAGCTGTATCAATAGCTGTACGAGGCCAGAGACCATTTACAGCAATACCATCGCGCTTAAATTCTTCTGCCATACCAAGGACGCACATAGACATTCCATACTTCGCCATTGTGTAAGCAACGTGGTTCTTAAACCATTTCGCCTTCATTGAAAGTGGTGGTGACAAGGTAAGAATATGAGGATTGCGACCCGCGGCTGCGCTCTCCTTTAAATGTGGCAGTGCAGCCTGTGAAGTAAGGAATGTTCCTCGTACATTTACATCAAACATGAGATCAAAGCGTTTTGCAGGTGTAGCAAGCGTGGGTGTGAGGTTGATGGCACTTGCATTATTAATCAAAATGTCGATGCCGCCGAATTCTGCAGCCGTCTTTTCGATCGCTGCTGCAATCTGCTCTTCATCACGAATATCGCACTGGATAGGTAGCGCTACTCCCCCGGCCGCCTCAATCTCTTTAGCCGCAGTGAAGATAGTTCCAGGAAGCTTTGGATTTGGATCTGCTGTCTTGGCAGCGATTGCAACCGATGCACCATCTGCTGCTGCACGTAGTGCGATCGCAAGACCGATTCCTCGTGAACCACCGGTAACGAAGATTCTTTTACCTTGCAGGTTTCCTGAGATTGTCATTACTTTCCGCCCTTTTCTTTATCCGCAGCCTTTTTGGCCATGAAATTCATAAATGCTTCCATCGCTTCATCTGATGTCAAAGCCATCGCAAAGAGCTCAAACTCTGCCTTCATCACCGCTGCCACGGCATCATGCTTGCTCGCCTTTATCAACGCCTTCGTATTAATGATTGCGGTTGGAGGTTGAGCCGCAATTTGCTGAGCAATCTTGAGTGCACTCGCGAAGCTATCGTTAGAGATTTCAGCAACGAGACCCATTTCTTGAGCAGCTTCTGCTGAAAAAGATTCCCCAGTCATGAATATCTTTGCTGCGCGTTGATAGCCAACTAAAGCCGGAAAGAGCAAACTTGAACCTGCTTCAGGAACCAATCCAAGTGAGACAAAGGGCATTGAAAATTTTGATTGTGGGTCAGCGACAACGACATCGCAGTGAAGCAACATAGTTGTTCCAACGCCTATTGCATTTCCCTTGACTGCGGCCAAGAGTGGTTTTGGAAACTCAAGGATCGCGGCCAAGAATGCGGCAACAGTTGAATCTTCGGATGTTGGCGGATGATCCATGAAGTCTCTAATGTCATTGCCGGCGGTGAAGTGGCTTCCCTCGCTGGTCAAAATCACGGCTCTGACAGCAAAATCGCCAGCAGCCTCATTGAGGGCTCGAGCAAGATCGGCATACATGTCTCGAGTGAGCGCATTCATCTTCTCGGGACGGTTGAGTGAGATGCTCAAGACGGCTTCAGTACGGGTGATCGTGATGTTACTCATTGGTAGAGGCTACTACGTCATGAGAGGTTAATAAAGGAGGAGAATGTAAAGCAGCCTATTGGAGAGTATGGAGGACCCATGATGAGCACTGACATAACTATCACCACTCGCGAACTCGCACCCTTCGAGAAATTAGTCCTAGAGCTGGTCTGTGAGGGCAAATCCAACGCAGCGATAGCCAAAGAGACGGGCCATACCGAAAAGGTGATTGAAAATACTGTGAGCAGATCTGCACGTGTATTCAATATCAAGTCTGATGGTGAGACAAATGTCAGAGTGCTACTGGCACTCGCATTTAGAACCCATTATGGCGATGCAGCATTTGATCGTTTAGGTGTTGCATGTTCGCACTTAGAGATCGACGAAAATGGAAATTCTCTTTGCAACAGACATATTGATTGAGTGCTAACTCTCACTTAATGCACTGAAGTGCTACCCCTCGCATATTTCCCTCGTCAGTATGAAACCTCCCTGTTAACTGTTCTTATGTTCAACAGTTGAACATAAAGGGAGAGAATCGTTATGAAACGTAGAACATTTGATGGAATTGTCACAGCAGTTGGATTTGGCTTGGCAGTGTTTTTGATGATCGCAGCGGGTCTACTTAACTGGGGCGCAACCTTTGCAAATAACTCAGTCAAGAGCCAGCTTGAAAACCAAAATATTTCATTCCCCGCAGCCGAAGCAATGCCGGAAGCAACAAAAGATCAGCTTGCCAAGTGGGCTGAACAGAAAATTACTACTGGCGAGATGGCTAGGGATTACTCTGATCTCTATATCTGGGAACATATGAAAGCTTCATCCATTGCGGTAGCCGGAGCACCGCTTACTTACTCAGAGGTATCTGGAAAATACATGGGGATGGTGCGCGGAGGAACAGGTACTCCCGACGAGATTGCAAAATATGGAGAACTACGCCAAACGCTCTTTATGGGGAATACCTTGCGCGGAATGCTCCTTCAAGCATACGCATTTGGAACTCTAGGAGTTATTGCGAGCTATGCAGCCATCGCAGCATTTGCTGGTGGTCTGATCATGCTCATACTTTCTATCGCTGGGTTATTTCACATTCGTCGCACTCCGATGGATGCGACGATTTAACCCTCAACTCTCCGTGAGGGGTTAAAAAACGCCCGGTCTGCGTGAGCAGGCCGGGCGTTTTTCTTACCGAGAGAGTGTGTTTTTAGCGATCAAGAGTTCCAGCGATAAACGCTTCGGTCTTGTCGTGCGCCTGCTCATCTGTGTACTGAACAGGAGGAGTCTTCATGAAGTATGAAGAAGGTGAAAGCAACGCTCCGCCGACTTTGCGATCGAGGCCGATTTTTGCGCAGCGAAGTGCGTCAATGATTACGCCAGCAGAGTTTGGTGAATCCCACACTTCGAGCTTGTACTCAAGGTTCAATGGAACGTCACCGAAGGCACGTCCTTCAAGACGGACATATGCCCACTTACGATCATCGAGCCATGGGATGTAATCAGAAGGCCCGATGTGAACGTTCTTCTCACCCATGTCGTGATCGAGCTGTGATGTCACAGAGTTTGTCTTTGAGATCTTCTTTGACTCTAGACGATCGCGCTCAAGCATGTTCTTAAAGTCCATGTTTCCACCAACGTTGAGCTGGTAGGTGCG
Organism: Candidatus Planktophila sp.; assembly: GCA_044369465.1. GTDB lineage: Bacteria > Actinomycetota > Actinomycetes > Nanopelagicales > Nanopelagicaceae > Planktophila. Next base: position 8,811 of record JBILXG010000009.1, on the reverse strand, counting down.
GTCTAGATGAACGCCACGATCCTGGAACAACTTAGCCATAATGCGGTGTGTAATTGTCGCACCGACCTGGCTCTTAATGTCATCGCCCACGATTGGAACTCCGGCATCTTCAAACTTCTTCGCCCATACTGGGTCTGATGCGATAAAGACAGGAAGTGCGTTCACGAAGGCACAACCAGCGTCAATTGCGCACTGTGCGTAGAACTTGGCTGCTTCTTCTGATCCCACTGGTAGGTAGCAGATAAGAACATCTACTTGCTCTTCCTTCAGTGTTGCTACGACATCCACTGCAGGAGCTGTTGACTCTGTGATTGTCTCGCGATAGTAACGACCAAGTCCATCGTGAGTAACTCCACGGAGTACTTCAACGCCTGTCTTGGCTACATCGCTAAATTTGATTGTGTTGTTTTCGCTCGCCCAGATTGCATCGGCAAGATCTAGGCCAACCTTCTTTGAATCAACATCAAAGGCAGCAACAAACTTAACGTTGCTGATGTGGTACGCGCCGACAGTTGCGTGCATGAGACCTGGGATCTCTTGATCTAAAGCAGCGTCCTTGTAATAAGTAACACCCTGTACCAATGAGTTGGCGCAGTTTCCTACTCCAACGATGGCGACACGGATGTCACCTTTTCCAGTTGTGATTTTCACTCTATTTCCTCTCGGTTTTGATCATGTCTTCAAGCCAGGCGATTTCTCGCATGGCCGATTCCAACGAATGGCGGCGCCACTCTTCTAGATATTTATCGATACCCGAAGGCGAGCGCTCGAGTTCGACTCGAAGCATCTCTGCCTTCTCTTGAAGTCGACGGTGACGCCCTTCAAGAATTCTGATTCTGTTCTTTGTTGATGTTGGGCTAAAGAAAGCGAAGCGGATTTCAAAGCCATCGTCTTCCCAAGCTTCCGAGTTGACGCTCTCGGCCAATTCGACAAAGCGATCTTCACCAGCCTGGGTAATTGCGTAAACGATTCGTGAGCGACGAGATCCTGCCTCCGCTGTTGTCTCCTTAATCAACCCTGCCTCAAGCATTTTTCTTAGCTGTGGGTAGAGAACAGAGAACGAAAGCGCTCTAAATGGACCGAAGATGGCGCTCATACGCTTACGGAGCTCGTAACCATGCAGGGGGCTCTGCGAGAGCAGGCCAAGGAGTGCGAACTCCAACGACTCTGCACGTGAACGCATGACTTCTCCTAGGTATATATCGAGCGTTATATATCGAATCGATATATCGGACGCTATTTAATCCGAAATAGTCCACCGAGGCAACTCTGACGGGATTTCGACTCGCCGAGGCCTACTAGTGGGTTCCCTAGGAGTTAGTTCTACCCTGATTCTCGGTCATCCTGGCCTGCCGCATACGCCTCCGCGTCCGCGGTATTCGAGGAAGGAAATCTACGTGTCACTATTTACATGGAAACTCCATGGCGATGGTTCATCGATCAAATCGGGAGAAGTTGTCGCCCCAGATGAGCGTTTGAGCTGGCCCTTTACCATCGGTCTTGGCTTGCAACACATCGCCGCCATGTTCGGAGCAACATTCCTAGTTCCAATTCTCACCGGCTTCCCAGCAACAACAACCCTCTTCTTCTCGGGCGTCGGAACGCTCCTCTTCCTCATCATTACTCAGAACAAAGTGCCGAGCTATCTCGGATCATCATTTGCATTCCTAGGACCTATCTCTGCAGCAATGGGTGCAGAAGGTGGCGGAATGGCAGGTGCTCTCGGCGGCATCGTATTTACCGGCGCACTCCTCATTCTTGTAGGACTTGTCGTACGTGCTGCAGGTATCGGTTGGATCAATACCATGATGCCACCGATCGTAACTGGCGCGATCGTCATGCTTATCGGTCTCAACCTTGCACCGGCTGCAAAGAATAATTTCCAAGGTCTAGTTGGCGGAAAAGTTGTTGATGAAAATGCAACGATGATCGGAATCATTACTCTCGTTTCAATTGGTCTGCTCACTGCTTTCTCTCGCGGAATCATTGGGCGCATCAGCATCTTTCTCGGTCTTGCTATCGGTTACATCACCGCGCTTGCTATGGGTAATGTCAACACAGATGGAATTGAAGCGGCTAAGTGGGTAGCGGCACCAACCTTTGAAACGCCAACATTCAAATTCAGCATCATGATCCTCTTCATTCCTGTTGTTCTCGTACTCATCGCTGAGAACGTTGGACACGTCAAAGCAGTTGCTGCGATGACTGGAAAAGATCTCGATGACCAAATGGGTAACGCCCTCATGGCAGACGGTGTTGCAACCACACTTGCAGGCGCAGGCGGTGGTTCTGGAACAACAACTTATGCAGAGAACATCGGTGTGATGGCATCAAGTCGCGTCTACTCCACTGCTGCATATTGGGTAGCCGGTATTGGTGCAATCTTGCTCTCGCTCTCTCCTAAGTTTGGTGCTGTCCTTGCGGCAACTCCAATGGGAGCGCTCGGCGGCGCAGGTACTGCACTCTTTGGAATGATTGGAATCCTCGGAGCACGCATCTGGGTTGATAGCCGCTCAGATTTCTCAAATCCAATCAATCTCCTTGTCGTTGCATCAGCGATCATCATCGGTATCGCCGATTACTCATGGACAAAGGGTGACTACACCTTCACAGGTATCGTCAATGGAACTCTTGTCGCGGTAATTGGTTATCACCTACTTCATGCGATTGCGAAAGCGCGCGGGAAGTAATCTCAGTACTCTGAATAAGCTAGGGCCTCGGATCATCTTCCGGGGCCCTAGCTTTTTATCTCTATGATGCGGAGGTGGATTTCTTGGGATTAGTCGTACCGAGCCGGATCGGTGAATATCTCATTGCCGCTGTCGTAATCATCTTGGCTCCTGGTCCAAGTGTTCTCTTTGTGATTGCACGAGCGATCGCTTGGGGTCGCAGAGTTGCCGTGCTCACAGTTCTTGGAAATTCATCGGGTGCACTCACGCTTTCAGTCGTTGTTGCGCTTGGTTTTGGACCACTGCTCTCTCGTTCAGATCTTCTCTATGCCGCAGTGCAATGGGGCGGTGGCCTATATCTTCTCTACCTCGGAATAGATGCCTGGCGTAAACGAGCTGCACATGCAGCCGATATGAGCGCCTCTACAGAAGTTGCTGAACCCACGCTGTGGCAATGTGTTCGCGATGGATTCTGGGTGGGTGCCCTCAATCCCAAGGGAATCGTCTTCTTTGCCGCGGTCCTGCCTCCATTTGTGGATAAGGATCAAGGCAACATCTCGCAACAACTTGTTCTTATGGGCGTCATCTTCGCCGTTCTCGCATTCTTCCTTGATTCATCGTGGGGTTTATTGGCTGGGACAGCCCGTGATTGGTTAGCACACGACACTCAGCGCCTTATCTTTCTGCGCGCCGTGGGAGGAATCGTCATTATGATTTTAGGAATTCTGGTCATTGCAACTGCAGCGCGTGATTTAATCGCTTCATGAGTCAGAAGAAAATTACTCGCCCTGATAAACCCGCAAGAGACACGATCGCGCCATCTGATCTCACCTTTGGTCTATCGACATGCAAGAGGTGCCTCTGGATAAAGTATTGGTTTAAAGTGACAATGCCAGGACAGTTCCCACTAGTAAAACCTTTAGCTGATGCTCAGGAAGAACATTTTCGCAGAGCTGCAATGCAGGATCTGGACCCAACTCTACCTGCTGGTGTAGTTAAACAATGGGGACAGTGGGTCAAGTCCGCACCCCTTGTTATTGGTGGACGTCAGACGACTTGGAAGATTCTTGGAATTTACGATCTACTCGCACATTACGAAGATGGCTCTGTTGGCATCATCGATTGCAAAGTTTCGGATTCCGATCGCGACAATGGCGCTTTCTACGCACCACAACTAGAGGCTTATGCCCACGCATTAGAAAATCCAGATCGTGGGAAACCCTTTCCAGTCACGACTATGGGCCTCCTTGTGTGGAAACTAAATGGCATCACAGAGACTGCAGATGGAGCGCATGGATTTGGGGTTACTCAGCACTATCTTCCAGTTGAGCGAGATAGTCAGAAATTCCAGGAACTTCTCATTGAGCTCATCGATGTCATTGAGGGAGAGTTCCCAGATGCCGGTCCTGAGTGCCAAACCTGTAACTACTTGATCCAACGCGCAGAGTTGGAAGCGCGCTAATTACTCAGACTCTTCCTCTGAACTACTCTTTCCTGACTTTTTTGCTTTGACTGCGTATTCCTCAACATACTCTTGACCAGATAGCTCTTGAATACGATTCATGATCTGGTCTGTGACAATGCGAAGGTGGGCAAGATCAGTTGAGTCACCATCAAAATACATCGGTTCGCCAAATGTCATTCCTACGCGTTGAATATTCGGAATGACTTGGCCAGTCGGTTGAATTTTTTCAGTGTTAAACATTGCAACTGGGATTACTGGTGCGCCCGATTCAATGGCTAGACGCGCAATTCCCGTTCGCCCTTTATAGAGACGACCATCAGGTGAGCGAGTTCCTTCAGGATAGATTCCCAAGCACTTGCCTTCAGATAAAACTTGGAGACCTGTGATGAGAGCTGCCTCGCTACGTCGACCACCAGAACGATCGACAGGAACTTGGCCAAGTGCGATAAATGTTAACTTCTTGAGCAGACCCTTAGGGCCAGGTGAAGTGAAGTACTCGCTCTTTGCAAGAAATGTCACCTTACGGGGAACTACAAGTGGCATGAAGATTGAATCGCTAAATGAGAGATGGTTCGAGGCGATAATCAGTGGACCGCTGGCAGGAACATTGCGAAGTCCCTTCACCTTTGGGCGAAAGAGGATCATTAAGAAGGGCGTCAGAAAGGCGCGCAAAGTGCCGTAGGGCAGATTGTTCATGCTCATAATTTAACCCCTTTTCTACTCAATTGGCGAAGTTTGTGCGAATATAAAGCATGGCATCTACCTCAGGTGACGCAAATAGCGCCCAGAATCCGAATGAGGATGATAAAGATCTCATTGACGAGAAATTTCAGGCACTCGTCGCCGGATTATCGCTAGATCAGAGTTCTCCTACAACCTATCTCGATGAGTTAGACAGAAGTGTTGATGAAGAGCACTTCACTCCCCCGGTACCTGAAAAAATCAATCGCAAAAAATTCTTCGCAGATGGCATCAACGCCTTTAAGAAGTGGAAAGATAACCCTCGCTCGGATAATTCGGGCCTCGATGATGATGGAGCACAAGTATGAGTACAGATTTTCGTTGGGGAATTCTAGCTAGCGGCGGAATTGCACAAGCATTTGCCAGAGATCTCTCGTACTTTAACAATCACATCGTTGCTGCAGTGGGATCGCGTTCACAAGAGAGCGCAGATGCCTTTGCAACTGAATTTCCAGGATGTGTTGCCTATGGTAGCTATGAAGAGTTAGTCAGCGATCCAACCCTTGATGCAATTTATGTCGCTACACCGCATCCTTATCACGTGAGCAATACCGTGCTTGCGCTCAACGCTGGAAAGCCAGTTTTATGCGAAAAACCTTTTACTATCAATGCAGCAGAAGCCAAGCAGATGAAGGCAGCAGCCGATGCCAATGGTGTGGCACTCATGGAGGCGATGTGGGCACGATTTTTGCCGCACATGCATCGAGTGCGAGAAATTTTGGCATCCGGTGTTCTTGGCGACATCTGGGCAGTTGAAGCCGATCACGGGCAACGTCTTTCAGATTATGCCAACCCTCGTCACTGGGAACCATCCCTTGGCGGTGGAGCACTTCTTGATCTTGGAATCTATCCCATTTCATTTGCACATATGGTTTTAGGTAAGCCAGATTCAATTACTTCATCAGCAACTTTCACAGATAAGGGTGTTGATGCCAGCTCGACAGCGATCTTTAATTACAAGAGCGGTGCGCAGGCAATTCTTACTTCAAATATGATGGTCTCAACTCCATGCCGAGCAACGATTTGTGGAACGCTTGGCAAGATTGAAATTGATCGTACTTTCTACAATCCAGCATCTATGCGCGTGATCATGCACGATGGAACCACGACTGAATATCCAACGGATTACAAGGGCCATGGCCTTCGCGAGCAGGCGAAAGAATTCGAACGAGTGGTTCGCTCTGGCGCAAAGAACTCACCAATCCTTACTCCTGATGAAAGTATTGAGATTATGGGTTCACTTGATGAGATTCGCCGCCAGATCGGTCTTATCTATCCCAGCGAAAAGTAAGTGGGTTTACAAGCGGGCTAGATCTGCAACCCCGACCAACCCTGCTTCGTTACCAAGCTCTGCTGGAACAATATCTGGATAAGGATGCTTGCCCGCGAAAGGCATATGACGCATCATCGATTCACGTGTTGGTGCAAGCAGAATCTCTCCTGCCTCAACAACGCCGCCGCCGATAACAACGCGTGTGGGATCCAAAATTACACAGAGTGATGCGATTCCCGCACCAAGAAAATGTGCAGTTGTATTAAAGGCTGCCAGTGCAACAGGATCACCGTTCTGAGCAGCTTCTGTGATGTGCTTTCCTGTAAGTCCATCGAGAGTTCCATTGCCGAGAGCAAGTAAATTTCGTGCAAGTTCAGGTGTTGCGTTAATTGCTTCACGAGCATGACGCATCAACGCGCTTCCGCTCGCATACTGCTCAAAACATCCACGAGCACCGCATCCGCAGAGATGCCCTTCGGGAACAACGCGCATATGCCCAATCTCTGCCGCGGTTCCAAATCCACCACGATAGAGATTTCCATTAACAACAATTCCTCCACCGATACCTGTGCCAACGGTAACTATCAGAAGATGATCATGGCCACGACCGGCACCAAATGCTGCCTCTCCCCACGCAGCTGCATTTGCATCATTTTCGATAACAACTGGAAGACCGAGCAGATCGGTTAATTGTGCATCAAGGTCAACACCGTTCCACCCTGCGATATTTGGAGTTGCCAGCATTGTTTTGCGATCAGATGAAACAAAACCTGCGGCAGATATTCCTACTGAATCAACTGAATATGACGCCATTAACTCGCGAGCAACATCTGCAATGGTTTGAGTGAGCGCAGTACCGCCCTCGCGAGGCGTATCCCGACGGGCATCGATGAGAATCTTTCCAGATTCGTCTACGACTCCGCCGAGTACCTTGGTGCCACCGACATCAATACCAATTGTGTAACTCACTAGTGAAATTAACCTTCGCAGTGCTCTTTGAGCTGAGCAAGCGCTTGATCAATTGTCATCTTCTCCTGCTTTGTCACCATCATTTGTGGAATCGGCATTGATACGCCGACCGAAAGTTCATAAGTAACTTCTGTTTCATCACCTAGATCTTTGAGAATATATGCACCATCCATTTTGGTGAGCATATTTGCATCTTCGAGTTCAAACTCGAGGCGTCCAGGTGCGCCATCCCAGTTGTAGGAGAGGCTTACCTCGTCCTTGAGGGCACCAGCGGAAATGGTCAAGGTCGCACCCGTGACACGACCACTTTCGTCCCGCTCAGAAACTTTGACTTTTGTTATGGAATCCGACCACTCGGGGTACTTTTCAAGATCGAAAAGGACCTCGCTGACGTGGCTCATTGGTGCCTCAATAACAATTGTTGATCTGCTCATATCGCTCATGACCCTAGGTTACCCCGAGAAATCTCTTTCTGGGATCTCCCATTTTTGTGATTCCCCCGATAGCGTTTGCCCATGAGCGAATATTCAGTTAAACCACTTGTCCCTGTAGCCACTGAGGGAAACCTCACTGAACTCATTGCACATCGTGCATGGTTTGAACCAGAACGCGTAATCATGTCCCGTCCTCTTGGCGACGGATGGCAGCCAGTTACTGCGCGCGAAGTTGAAGCTGAGGTTCGAGCAACTGCTAAAGGTTTAGTTGCTGCAGGCATCAATATCGGTGACCGTGTAGCAATCATGGCTCGTACACGGTATGAGTGGACAATCTTGGATTTTGCAATCTGGTTTGCCGGTGGATGCGTTGTTCCAATTTATGAAACATCATCTGCAGAGCAAGTTGATTGGATCTTGAGTGACTCAGGTGCAGTTGGACTCATCGTTGAAACTCCGACACATCGCGAACTTGCCCAGACAGTACTTCCTTCACATACAAAGCATGTCTGGACAATGACTGACGATGTGCTCTCAGTACTAGCTCGCGCCGGTGCACAGATCAGCGATGACGAAATCGATCGCCGCCGAAACTCTTTAAGCCCAGACACTCTGGCAACTTTGATCTACACATCTGGAACAACCGGAAAACCAAAGGGCGTCTCACTTACTCATGGAAACTTCCTCTCTGAGTGTGGAAACGTTGTTCAAGGAGCATCAGATCTATTCCTCAAGCCAGGTGGATCAACACTCCTCTTCCTTCCTGTTGCTCACGTATTTGGTCGTATGGTTCAGATTGGTGCAATTACTGCAGGTCTTCACCTGGCACATTGCAGCGATCCCGTTGGTCGACTTCTGCCTGATCTTCAATCATTTAAGCCAACATTCGTTCTTGCAGTTCCTCGTATCTTTGAAAAGGTCTACAACGGAGCCGAAGCAAAGGCTGAAGCTGCTGGTAAAGGAAAGATCTTTAGAAAAGCTGCCGCCATCGCTATTGAATACAGCGAGAATATGGATGCAAAGAAATTTAACCCCTTGCTCTCACTTAAGCATGGACTATTTGACAAGCTTGTCTTCTCAAAAATTCGCGCCACCTTGGGTGGGGCTGTGGAAGCGGCGATTTCAGGTGGCGCACCACTCGGTGCTCGCCTTGGGCACTTCTTCCGTGGTGCAGGTGTCACAATTTATGAAGGTTATGGATTGACTGAAACCACCGCTGGTGCGACTCTGAACATCACTGGCAATATCGCAATTGGTTCT
>JBILXG010000077.1:0-4330 GCA_044369465.1 Candidatus Planktophila sp. | reverse complement strand
AAAGCGAATCACGATCGTTACTTCTCCCCAACCCATGAGCTCGAAGTGGTGCTGGAGCGGAGCCATTTTAAATACGCGTTTTCCACCTGAAAGTTTGAAGTAAACAGTCTGGATAATCACTGACATCGTGATGATCACAAAGAGGCCACCTAGTGGGATTAAAAGGAGTTCAATGCGAAGCATGGTCGCAATTCCAGCCAATGCGCCGCCGAGAGCAAGTGAACCTGTATCGCCCATAAAAATCTTTGCAGGTGACGCATTCCACCACAGGAATCCCGTGCACGCTCCAGCGAAAGCAGCAGCTAACACTGCAATATCGAGGGGGTCTCGCACTTCATAACAATTAATTCCCGGAGACACCGCACAGCTTTGTCCAAACTCCCAGACACCAATCAAGATAAATGAGATGAATGTAAGAACTGACGCACCCGATGCGAGTCCATCAAGGCCATCTGTGAGATTTACTCCGTTGCTTGTTGCAGTAACCATGAGCGCAACCCACACAACCACCAAGACGGCACCAAGAGTGATCGAAGTATCTCTTACCGTAGAAAGTTGTGATGAGATTGGAGTTAACCCATCTGAATCTGGGAACTTAGTTCCGAAGTAGGCAAATATTGAAGCGACAACAATTTGACCCAATAACTTTTGTCGCGAAGTTAATCCTTGTGACTGTTTCCTTGAAACCTTAAGCCAATCATCCAAAAATCCAACAAATCCGAGAGCAACTACAAGTGCAATAACCAGTGCCGCTGAAGCTGTGATCGCATTTCCACTAATTAAGTGTGCAACGAGATAGGCAGAGACAGCAGCGAAAATAATGATGATGCCACCCATGGTGGGTGTTCCACGCTTAGTATGGTGAGAGGAAGGTCCATCATCACGAATGATCTGGCCATATCCCTTCTTCGCTAGCGCGCGAATGAGAAGTGGGGTTCCAAAAAGTGAGAGCAAGAGTGCAAAGCCGCCAGCCGCCAGGATTGTCTTCACTCTTCACCTCCCCCAACTTCACCCGAAAGAATGTTTGCTTTTACAACTTCTTCAATCTCTTCTGCAAGAATTTCAAATCTTTCAGACCGTGAGGCCTTCACAAGAATTACATCTCCCGGCTCGATCTGCTCTGCCAATGCACGAGCACCGTTTCGATCACAGAGATGCAGGTTTGTCTGACCTTCGCTGCGTTGAACAGGTTGATAATCCGGTGCATCGACACAGACAAGATGATCAATTCCCATCTGATAGGCAAGGGTGCCAACTTGTTGATGGGCTGCCGCCGAAGACTCGCCGAGTTCGGCCATTTTTCCTAGAAAGGCCCAAGCCCGTCCGCCCCGTTCCTGCGCAAAGAGAATAAGGGTGCGCAGGGCTGCTTCTACTGCATCAGGGCTTGCGTTATAGGAATCGTTGATAAGGAGCACCTCGGAGAATTCGCGAATCTCCATTCGCCATTTACTTTCGATCAGCGCCGTTGAAAGCGCTGTTGCAATTGACTCGATTGATAAACCAAGTGCGGTACCGACTGCAGCACACGCCAGTGCATTTGAGATTTGGTGTTCGCCCACTATGCGAAGTCCAACCGAAGCTCGCCCATCAGGGGTAACTAAATCAAAGTGTGGACAGCCTTCACGCATTTCAATTTCTGTAGCTCTGACTTCATCGGAAGGCCCGTTACCAAAAGTGATGGTTCGACCAGCATGAAGTGATTGCATCGCTTTGGTGTAAGGATCATATTGGCCCAAAATTGCGATGCCAGAATCTGAGAGCGAAGAAATTAGCTCTGACTTTGTCTTTGCAATCGTTTCAATCGATCCAAATTCACCTAGATGCGCCATGCCCACTCGGAGGACAACGGCAATATCTGGTCGCGCGATTGATGCCAGGTGTGCGATATCGCCTGAATGTCGAGCACCCATTTCAATGACTGCGTACTTAGTCTCTGGCGAGCACGCCAAAAGAGTCAGGGGTACTCCCAGCTCATTGTTGTAGTTGCCTGATGGAGCGACAGTCTGACCATGTTGAGAAAGCATGTGACGAAGAAGATCCTTCGTGGTTGTTTTCCCCTGTGATCCAGTAATTCCGATAACTTTCAAATCTTTCAACTCTGATCTTACAAATCTCGCTAGCGATGTAAGAGCGAGCGTGACATCGTCAACGAGAATGTGACGTTGCGAGACGGCGCGAGTAGTTATTGCAAGGAGGGCACCGTGCGAGAAGGCATCTTGAACAAAGTCGTGCCCATCAGCATTCTCGCCGCGTATTGCTAAGAAGATTCCACCTTGCTCGATATCGCTCGATTTCAAAGATGGGCCAGCGGTTACGAGAATATCTTCACCAGATAAAGAGCCACCGACAACCTGAGCAATCTGTGATGCCATCATTGCCTTCATCGTTGCTCCTCAAGAATTTCTGCGAGAACGAGGCGATCATCAAAATCAATCTTCTGCCCATCAATCTCTTGACCGTTCTCATGGCCTTTGCCAAGCAGAAGAAGAGTGTCACCGGCGCGACAGAGCGAGGCGGCATAAGCAATTGCTTCACGGCGATCAATGAGTACTCGAGAAGGTTCAGATATCTGTAGATGGCCAGTCATATCATTTAAAATCTTCTGCGGATCTTCACTTCGCGGGTTATCGCTGGTGAAAATTGCAATACCTGATGCCTGCAATAGGGCGCTTCCCATTAAAGGTCGCTTAGAAGAATCGCGATCTCCCCCACAGCCAAGAACTGTGACAACCTTTCCAGATGTGAACTCGGTGGCAGTTGCAATCACATTCTGGACGGCATCTGGAGTGTGCGCATAATCCACTAAAGCTGTGAAGTCTTGTCCACGATCAATTGATTCCATTCGACCCGGTGCACCATGAATCTTAGGAATAATCGCAGCACAATCAAGCGGATCAATGCCGCACTCAATGGCGATTGCTAGTACCAGGAGGATGTTATCTAAATTGAAATTTCCATGAAGAGGAGTAGAACTCTCGATCAAGATTCCGCCCACTCCTCGAGCAGTAAAGGAGGTTCCTGCTGCATCTGAGTTAATGGAAGTGAAATGCCAACTCGCCTTTGGGTTGTGGCGGGAGAGAGATGTTGCAGGTACTCCACACTCATTGAAGAGGCGTAGCCCGAAATCAGAGTCGATATTGATAAATGCTTGGTCAGCATATTCCAGAGTAAAGAGGCCAGCTTTTGCCCTGTAGTAACTCTCCATATCATTATGAAAATCAAGATGATCTTGTGAAAGATTTGTAAATCCGACCATAGCAAAGCGTGCACCAACCATGCGCTGCATCACCATTGCGTGACTAGAAACCTCCATCACAAGATGTCGAAGATGGCGTTCGCTCATTGTCGCAGCGAGAGCTTGTAGCGCATCCGCCTCAGGTGTTGTTCTCGCGCTAGCAATTCGATCACGACCGATACGTGTTTCAACCGTTCCAATCAGCCCACTCTCTCGACCAGCTTCTTGAAAGAGTTGGTAGAGCAGCGTGCTTACGGTTGTTTTTCCGTTTGTTCCTGTAATTCCAATACTGACCATTTCCTGCATCGGCTTGCCGTAGAGGCTTGCACTTATCACTGCCCCAGCAGTTCGTGGATTAGCAACGATTATGGCTGGCAGACCTTCGGCAATCTTTGCTCCTTGTGCATCAGTCAGAATTGCTCGTGCACCTAAGGAGATGGCACGGGATGCAAATTGTGCGCCGTGACTTTTCTCTCCAGGATATGCAAGGAAGAGATCGCCTTCGTTGACAGAACTATCGAGTGATGTCGCACCAGAGAATGTGAGAGCTGGATCGAGATCACTCTTTACGCCAATGAGGCGAGAAATTTCTTCTACTGTGATGGTGTAATCAAGGAGTGGGCGCATGGCTTATCCCCTCGAACTCGCTTGCGAAATCTTAATCGCCTCTGCTTTTTTCGCCTGTCGTGCCATTTTATCTAGTTCAGCTTTATTGAGAGCTATAGGTACAACGTCAGAACCAGTTGGTGCGATGTGCCGACTCTGTAGAACGAAAGTCATTACCTTCTTAAATACTGGTCCACCAAGTACACCGCCATAGTGCCCGCCCTTTGGATCTTGAATCGTTACGTTAATAACGAATGCTGGAGCATCAGCAGGTGCAAAACCAATAAAGGATGCCGTGTATCCGCTGTAGCAACCACAGTTCACGTCATAGCGCCACGCTGTTCCAGTCTTTCCAGCAACTCGATATCCCGGGATCGCAGCACTTGGAGCAGTTCCGTGTGAGGAGACAACGCTCTCCATCATATGGCGCATCTTTGCCGCGGTAGATGAACTTACAACTTGAACGCCTTTTTCATTTTTGAATTGAGT
>JBILXG010000008.1:0-13486 GCA_044369465.1 Candidatus Planktophila sp. | reverse complement strand
GGCGATGGAATAGCAAAGGGAATATCAGTTAAAGAAGCTGTACTGCCGTGGAACCGATTTAGGCGAATGGATGGACGAGGCGTCGACGCCGTCCTCGGCCCAGAGATGAGATCGACCGGGGAAGTGATGGGTATTTCATCTACTTTCGGTGCGAGTTATGCCAAGAGTCAGATCAGCGCATTTGGTTCTTTGCCAAAATCAGGCTCAATCTTTATCTCGTTAGCCGATAAGGATAAAGAATCGGGCCTTGCTCCTGCTAAATCACTAGCCGCTTTAGGTTTTAGGCTCTTTGCGACATCCGGCACCGCTGATTTTCTCGCCGCTCATGATGTAATGACCGCACGGGTACGTAAAGCATCTGAAGGTTCTGGTCCATATGGCGAGAAGACAATCGTTGAATTACTTAACGGGGGAGAGATAGATCTTGTGATCAATACTCCAGTCGGACGCGGGACGCGAGCAGATGGGTGGGCAATTCGCACCGCCGCGATCCAGAGATCCATTCCTTGCATAACTACTACTGCGGGTTTTAGCGCTGCGGTAGAAGGAATAAAGGTTCTTCAAGCCGGCGTTCTTGATGTGCGTCCGATTCAGGATTGGCTACAAGACTAATGAGTAGTATCAATAAAAGTGCCGCACAATTAAATGCAACCATTTTGAGCAATAAAAGAGTGGGTGCTTACCACCAGATTCTTCTCGCTATTGGAGATCTCGCATCAGTCTGTAGACCAGGAAACTTTGTTGCGATATCAGTGGGTGGTGAATCGTCAAAGATGGTTCTTCGCAGAGCATTTGCCATTTCGCGCATCACGCATGGAAGTGCTTCTGGTGGTGCAATGGAATTGATAGTCGCACCTCATGGTTCGGGTTCACGATGGCTCTGTGCACAAGAAGAAGGTGTCGAGATAGATATTGTTGCGCCCCTCGGTAAAGCGTTTGGAATCCCAACGACACCTGTGAACGCGCTTCTTGTCGGTGGAGGATACGGATCTGCCCCACTTTTCGGGTTAGCCGAAGTTTTGAAATCGCGTGGATGTAGAGTCGATATGCTTTTGGGAGCAAGTACAGGTTCCAAAATTTATGCTCCACTGGAAGGCAAGAGAAGCGCCTCCACGCTAAAGATTTTCACAGAAGATGGTTCGATGGGTGAGCCCGGACGAGTGACCGCACCGATTCGCGAGCTCATTGCTCAAGGTGCGGTCGACGTAATTTATTCTTGCGGACCAATGTCAATGTTGCGTGCAATCTCTGAAATCACCGAGGGCACGGATGTCGTTCATCAATGTGCTGTAGAAGAGTCGATGGCATGTGGAATCGGTATCTGCATGACTTGTGTACTCCCTGTGAAAAATGACGATGGATCGATCTCTATGTTGCGATCTTGTATCGACGGCCCCGTCATGGACGGCGCACTCGTTTCATGGGATCTTGTAGGTAAAACACCGCCAGTGGGTATTGCATGAACGAAGCTACGTTAGATTTCTCCACAACTTTAGGCAACGCATGGTTTCCTTCCCCAGTCTTTACTGCAAGTGGTTGTGCAAGTTCAGGTAAGGAACTTTCGCAGTTCTTTGATCTTCGCGACATTGGTGCAGTGGTCACCAAGTCGGTAATGAATAAGGCCAGACATGGCCGAGCCACTCCGCGCATGGCGGAGACTCCTTCAGGAATGCTGAATTCGATTGGACTTCAAGGCCCCGGAATCGACCAGTTTCTTGCCCAAGATGTGCCTTGGCTCATTGATAAAGGTGCACGTGTAATTGTTTCTATTGCTGGCGAAACGACAGATGAGTATGCAATGTTGGCGCGCAAGATTCGTTCAGTGCAGGGGATTAGCGCTCTCGAAGTAAATATTTCCTGTCCAAATGTAGAAAATCGTGGAATGGTCTTTGCCTGCGAGCGAGATACTGCAGCTCGAGCAATCGATGGTGTTCGCAAAATCATCGGTGGCGAGATTCCGATTATCGCAAAGTTGACACCGGATGTAACTGATATCACCAGCATCGCATCTGCAGTTGTTGACGCGGGAGCTGATGGTTTAGCGCTCATCAATACGGTTCTTGGAATGGTAATCAACCTAGAGACTATGAAACCTCATCTTGGTGGAAAGACCGGTGGATTATCTGGTCCTGCTATCCGTCCCGTCGCAGTTCGTGCAATCTACCAAGTGCATAGCGCTATGCCGCAGGTTCCAATTCTTGGTATGGGCGGTGTTGCTTCAGGTCGCGATGCCCTCGAGCTTATTCTCGCCGGTGCATCCGGCATCTCGGTAGGTACTGCAAGTTTCGGTGATCCAACTGCGATCCCGCGCATTCAGCGTGAACTCGCGGCACTCTTGGTTGCTAAAGGCTTTGCATCGATTAAGGACGCCATCGGGTATGCGCATCGCGAGGAGGGTAAATAAGTGGCCGAGTCACCAATCATTCTCGCAGTAGATACCTCCGATTTCGATACTGCTCGCGCATGGATCGATGCAACGCGCGAAAGTATTGATGTATACAAACTTGGCCTTGAATTCTTTCTTACCTTTGGTGCGCAGGGGATTCAGAGGATCGCGCAGGAGAGTGGAGCATCAATCTTTCTTGATCTCAAACTTCACGATATTCCAAATACTGTAAAGAAATCAGCTGGAGTAGTCGACCATCTTCGTCCTCGATTCCTTACAGTTCATGCCAGCGGTGGTGCCGCGATGGTCGCAGCAGCGGTCTCTGCGGTGACAGCAACATCGATTACGGCAGTCACTGTTCTTACTTCTCTCGCGGATTCTGATTTATCGGATCTTGGTTTCGCTAAACCATCCCTAGAGACAGCGGTAAGCATGGCGAAAGTTGCAACGACTGCAGGGGCAACATCGATAGTGTGTTCTCCGCTTGAAATAGAGGCGATCCGTAAAGTAATTCCTCAATCAGTTGCAATCATTACTCCTGGAGTACGTCCGGCGGATGAAACAGGCGGAGATGATCAGGTTCGTACGATGACTCCAGCTCAGGCTATTGCCGCTGGTGCCAATTTCTTGGTGATCGGTCGTCCTATTACTTCGCGATGGAGTGAAGGTAAGGCTGCGATGGCTGCCCGGGCAGCAGAACTTGTTGCATCCATTTACGTCTAGTCCGCTGCATCCTCTAGATTAGAGGTATGAGAAAACCGCCGGTCCTCACTGATGCGCAACGGACAGCTGCGTTAGAAAAAGCCCGCGTCTCAAGAGGGCATAGAGCCGCTATCAAAGCAGAGGTAAGAGCGGGAAATCTCAACGTAGAGAAAGTTCTAGATCTTGCCATCAGTGATGAAGCTGTCGCAAAGATGCGCGTGAGCGAATTACTCGAATCTATCTCTGGTGTTGGAAAAGTCCGAGCCCTTGCAATTCTCGATAGACTAGGAATCTCGCGAACGAGACGAATCATGGGCCTCGGAACCCATCAACGCGCAGCGCTAATAAAGGAGTTCGCTATCCCACGAGACAAGATGCACGATGGAACTCTTGTCGTCCTTTCGGGTCCTGGAGGGGTAGGCAAGAGCACCGTGTCGAAAGAGATTCGATCTCACAATGATTTCTGGGTGAGCGTCTCTGCAACTACGAGAAAGCCGAGACATACAGAGAGTCACGGCGTTGATTACATTTATATGAGCGATGAAGAATTTGATCGCGCAATCAGCAACGGATATTTCCTTGAGTGGGCAGCCTTCGCTGGAGCGAGATACGGAACACCCCGCCAACCAGTTCTAGATGCACTTGCACAAGGAAAAGATGTTCTTCTCGAAATTGATATTGAGGGCGCAAAACAGGTAAAGAAGAATTGGCCTGATTCGATCCTTGTTTTTCTTGAGCCTCCATCATGGGAAGAACTCGTCTCGCGCCTCGAAGGCAGAGCGACCGATTCACCTGAGAGAAGAGCTCAGAGACTGAAATTGGCCCAAGAGGAGATGGCTCAATCGCCATTTTTCGACCATATCCTGGTAAATGACCAGGTCGAGCACGTGGTGGCAAGCCTGATAAGATTGGCACATTCGCAGCGGTCTTAACGATTGAGTCCGCCATGCGCCACATATAGGAGGCACTGATGGACGGCATCACAAATCCACCAATTGACGAACTTCTCGATAAGAGCGGATCGAAATATAGCCTTGTGCTTTACGCAGCTAAACGAGCTCGTCAGATCAATGCTTATTACTCACAACTCGGCGAAGGTCTTCTTGAGTACGTTGGACCACTGGTTGAAACACACGTTCATGAGAAACCGCTATCGATTGCACTTCGCGAAATCAACGAAGGTCTTCTCACCATCGAAAATCTAGACCCAGCAGTTAAGTAACCGCTAGGAAAGTTATCTCGTGTCCACGCGTGAAGTAATTCTCGGCGTTGGTGGCGGAATTGCAGCCTATAAATCCTGTGATCTCCTTCGTCGTCTTCAAGATCAAGGTTTTGCAGTCACAGTAATCCCGACTCCATCGAGTTTGAATTTCGTTGGTAGCGCGACCTGGGAAGCACTCTCAGGACGTCCTGTGACAACAACAGTCTGGGAAAAAGTAGATGAAGTCCGTCATGTCTCACTGGGTAGTTCGAGTGATTTCATCATCGTCGCCCCTGCAACCGCAGATTTGATCGCACGAATTGCCCAAGGCAGAGCGGATGATCTACTTACAAATACAATTCTTGCAAGCACCGCTCCTAAACTGATTGTGCCAGCGATGCATCCAGCGATGTGGTCGAACCCAGCAACGGTTGCAAACGTTCAATTGCTTCGTGAACGTGGCTTCTTCGTGATGGAACCTGATCATGGACGTCTCACCGGTAAAGATGTCGGTGTCGGACGATTCCCCGAAACTGCACGCATCCTCACAGAGTTCAATGCGATTGCTAATCCAGTACATGATCTCCTTGGTCGCAAAGTTTTAGTCACCGCAGGCGGAACACGTGAACCACTAGACCCGATTCGTTATATCGGAAATCGTTCTTCAGGAAAACAAGGCTATGCAATCGCTCGCGCAGCATCTCGACGTGGAGCCGATGTCACTCTTATTCTTGCGAACAGTGATCTGCCCGATCCTTCCGGCGTTCGTTGCATTCGTGTCAGTACCGCCCAAGAAATGTTCGAACTTGTCAGCAATGAGTTTGATGCGTGCGATGTACTGGTTATGAGCGCCGCTGTTGCAGATGCCAAACCATCGCAGGTGAGTGAATCAAAGATAAAGAAGAGTTCACTTACCTCAATAGAGCTAGCACCTAACCCAGATATTGTTGCAACTGTCGCAGCACGTAAGAAGAGTCAGACCATTATCGCGTTCGCCGCTGAAACATCACTCGATCTAGAAGAAGGTAAGAGAAAGTTGCTAGCCAAGAGCGCTGACATTCTCTTTCTCAATGATGTTGCAGGCAATGAGATTTTTGGATCGGACCAGAACCAGGGTGTGATCTTGATTGCAGGTGTTGCAGGTAAGTCAGAATCCGTACAAGAGATCAACGTTGCTCGAATCAATAAAGACACGCTCGCCGATCTTCTCCTTGATCAGGCCCTGAATAGGTTAGGTTAGAACAATGTCAAAACGTCTCTTCACCTCAGAATCAGTTACCGAAGGCCATCCAGATAAGATCGCGGATCAAATTTCAGATGCGATCTTAGATTCCCTCCTCTCACAAGACTCGAAGAGTCGTGTGGCGGTAGAGACTCTGATTACTACAGGTCAAGTACACGTAGCCGGTGAAGTAACAACCGATGGCTACGCAGATGTTATGGGAATTGTTCGCGACACAGTGATCGGCATCGGCTATGACTCTTCCGTCAAGGGCTTTGATGGAAATAGTTGCGGCGTCTCTATCTCTATTGGCCAACAATCACAAGACATTGCGCAGGGCGTAAACGATGCTGTTGAGCATAGAGTCGATTCAGCTGTTGATCCGCTAGATCTTCAGGGTGCGGGCGATCAGGGTCTGATGTTTGGTTATGCCTGTGATGACACCAAGGAATTAATGCCACTTCCAATTTACCTCGCGCACCAACTAGCAGAGCAGTTGACCGCTGTCCGAAAGAGTGGGGCGCTGCCTTACCTTCGTCCAGATGGAAAAACACAGGTAACTATTGAATACGATGGCGATAAAGCTATAGCGCTCAACACGGTTGTTATCTCAAGCCAACATGCTGAAGATGTGGATGTTGCGAAGAAGTTAACTCCTGAAGTCATTGAGCATGTTATTAAGCCGGTACTTTCCAAGGTCGATCTGCCTCAGAGCGATCTAAGAGTTCTCATCAACCCAACAGGTCGCTTCGTTATCGGTGGCCCGATGGGTGATGCTGGACTTACAGGAAGAAAAATTATTGTTGATACATACGGTGGAATGGCCCGCCATGGCGGTGGTGCATTCAGCGGTAAGGATCCTTCAAAGGTTGACCGCTCAGCAGCGTATGCAATGCGTTGGGTAGCAAAGAATGTTGTTGCAGCTGGCCTAGCTAAGCGTTGCGAAGTTCAGGTCGCATATGCCATTGGTAAAGCACATCCAGTTGGTGTCTTCGTCGAAACTTTCGGTACTGAAACCGTTCCTGTATCAAAGATTCAGAGCGCAGTAACGACTGTATTTGATCTTCGCCCTGCGGCAATCATCAGAGATCTCAATTTGCTTCGTCCGATTTATTCAAAGACGGCAGCGTATGGACACTTTGGTCGCGAACTTCCTAACTTCACATGGGAAGTAACTAATCGCGTGGATGAACTCCGCGCTGCGATCTAGTCCAGCAAAGTAAAGGTCTCCGATGACCGCCTCGCCTCTGAGACTTCGCGTACAGAAAGTCGATCGCGGCGAGAGCACTGCTTCAGCGCATCTTCCAGTCGCACGCCTCTGGGTAGATACTGGACTTTCACATCTAGAACGAACATACGATTATCTCGTTCCCGAAAGTCTTGATAGTCAAGCATCGGTCGGAGTAAAAGTAATCGTCGATTTTTCTGACCGCAAGGTCGATGCTTTCATTATTGAAAGAGTGAATATCTCGAGTGTAGGAAACCTCAAATTCATTGAAAAGATAGCCTCACCGTTTCCCCTCCTGACTGCAGAGGTCATGAACCTCGTGCAATCTGTGGCGCGAAGATGGGGCTCGTTACCGAGTGAAATTCTAAGTGCGGCGATTCCTCCTCGGGTGATCTCCGCCGAAAAGAACGTTTCGGCAGTGACGCCAGTTGTCTCAGCAAAGGTGAAGGTGAAGAACCAGCATGCTTCACATTCCTATTACTTGTTTACACCCGGTGAAGATCCGTTCGCAACGATGGCTTCATGGGTTACAAGCAGGTTGAATAAAGGGGGAGTGCTTGTAGTTCTTCCGGAGCTTCGTGAAGTTCATGCGTTGGCAACGGAACTCGCCCAACGTCAGATGCAATTTACTGTTCTTGATGCATCACTTCCCAGGACTGATCGTTATAGCAACTTCTTGCAGGTAGCTGCAGGAACCACCCAAATAGTAATTGGCACCAGAAGTGCAGTATTTGCACCAGTAGACAACCTCCAAACAATCATCATTTTCCGCGAGGGATCGGAGTCACATTACGAGCGTCGTACACCCGGCTGGAATGTCCGAGATGTTGCGATCATACGTTCGCAGTTAGCTTCTATAGATCTCACCTTTGCAGGTTTTGCTCCATCTTCGGAACTCTCCTTGCTGATTGAAAATGAAGTGATAGCGCTGAAAGGTAAGCGAGCAAAGATCGATGCGACCGCATACCCCCAATTTCAAGGCGAACTTTTGCCGGAACGAATTTTCACACCGATAAGAAGTGCGCTCACCCGCGGGTCGGTGCTCTTTCTCGTTCCTCGCAAGGGCTATTCGCAAGCAATCTCATGTGCATCATGCCGCAATATCGCACTCTGTTCCTGTGGTGGACGAGTCTATTTCGGTGGTCCCGAGAAAGGATTCATCTGCTCCCTCTGCAACCTAACGACGACAGAATGGAGTTGTAAATGGTGCAACAAGAGTTCTGCCAACCTCTTGGGACGAGGAAATCTTCGATACGCTCACGAGATAGGAAGAGCATTTCCGGGATTTCCGGTTATCTCATCCGATGCAACAAACGCCGTTCATCAGATTGATAATCAGCGTTCGATTGTCTTGGCTACAGCGGGAATGGCTCCATCGGTGAAGGGTGGATACCAAGCCGTTGTTATTCTCGAGGGAGATAATCTCTTTTCACAGTTAGATCTGCGCGCTCAAGAGCGGGCACGTGAAGCGATTATGCAGAGTGCATCGTTGTTGTCTTCAAGCGGTAAAGCACTGGTTGTCATTGATAGCGCTCATCCAATAGTTGCAGCACTTTCACGATGGAATCTCTCTCCTCTTCTGGTGAGAGAGTTAAGAGAGCGAGAACAAACACAGTTGCCGCCTTTAGTTCATGCAATCGTTCTTGAAATCAGGCATTCGGATGTTTCAACTTTTATCAGCGGTATCAACGCTTCAATCAAGGATCGCAGAGTGCCAAGCTCGACTCGCATTCTTGGGCCAACCAGGTTAGATGACGAGAACTCGCGGGTTATTTTGACTGTCTCGCGCGACGAGGGGCAGGATTTATTTGATTTTCTAGTCACGTATCGGAAGAAGCGAGGGATCGCCAAGAAGTCGATTCCACATATGCGTATCGACCCGTATGCCCTATCTCATTCCCTTTAAAATATTTATTCTGCGTTAAGATACCGCTATGGCCATCCAAGAGATCAGATTATTCGGTGATCCGGTTTTGGTTACACCAGCATCGCCTGTGGTCGACTTTGATAAAGAGTTGCGTACCCTTGTAAGCGATCTGATCGACACAATGCTCGATGCTCCTGGAGCTGGATTAGCCGCTCCGCAGATCGGAGTCCCGCTGCGTGTTTTTACATGGTGTGTAGATGATGAGATTGGGCATTTAGTAAACCCGCAGTTAACTCTTAGTGATGAGATGCAGGATGGTGAAGAGGGATGTCTCTCGTTTCCTGAAGTGCGTTATGAAACTCCGCGAGCATTGCGCGCAGTTGCTCGCGGCTTCAATATGCATGGGGAACCAATCACCGTTGAAGGAAGTGAGTTTATGGCTCGTGCACTTCAGCACGAGACCGACCACCTAGATGGCATACTCTTCATTGAACGCATGCCGAATGAATTTCGAAAGTTAGCCATGAAGGAAATCAGAGATTCCGAATGGTTTATGAGTGTGAGCGAGAGTGGATCGTCTCCAATAATCAAAGTTTCCCCCCATCAAACTTTCGGTAAAGGCCACTAGTGCGTCTTGCGGTTGCGGCAACCCCTCAGGTTGCAATTCCAACCTTGGAATATTTGCTAACTAGCGAGCACGAGTTAGTGAAAATCTTTACCACTCCGGATAAACAGGTCGGACGAGGGCGTTCGTTGACGGCTAGCGATGTTGCTCAGTGGGCCGAACTTCATGGGATTGAGTGCATTAAAGTAGCGAGAGCCTCTGAAATGTTAGCTCATCTCGATGATGTTGATTGCGTGGTAACGATCGCCTTCGGAATTCTTCTTCCTCCAGAGGTACTTGATATCCCTACACATGGTTTCATCAACTTACATTTCTCAACGCTGCCGGCCTGGAGAGGTGCAGCACCTGTTCAACGCGCAATTGAGAATGGAGATGATTATCTGGGTATCTCTGTCTTCAAGCTTGATCCGGGTATGGATACAGGTCCCATTTACAATCAAGCATCCTTTCCGCGTGATCCAGAGATGAGAAGTAAAGAGGCACTTGAGTTCCTTGCAGGTGAAGGAGTTTCTTTGATTGCCAAGACACTAGAAGATATTTCGAAAGATATCGATCCGGTTGCGCAGAGACCTGAAGGATCTTCACTAGCAAAGAAGTTAAGCAAGGCTGAAGCGCTGATTGATTGGACACTTGCTGACGACGTGATCCACCGCAAGATCGCAGCCTTCTATCCAAACCCAATCGTCTATACAAACTTTCGCGGCGAAACTCTAAAGATTACCCGCAGCAGAATCTCCCATGATAAATCTTTCAATCCCATACTCGCACCAGGTGAATGGATTGTTGAAAAGGATCGAGTTCTTATTGGAACGGGTGAAAACCCGCTTGAGATCGTTCAGCTTGTTCCGCAAGGTAAGTCCGAGATGAGCGCTACCGACTGGGCTCGCGGGGCGAGAATTAATCCAGGTGAGCGCTGTGGTTGAGGCGCGTAGGAATACATTTAAGAAACCAAAGGCTGACCCTGTTCGTCTTCTCGTTTTCGATATTCTTACAGAGGTAAATCGACGTGATGGATATTCAAATCTCCTCTTGCCGCGCGCGCTCGATTCGTCGGCATTTGATCAGCGGGATAAGTCATTTGCTACCGAACTTCTATATGGAACATTGAGAATGCAAGGGCGTCATGACTATGTTCTTTCGCAAGTCAGTGATCGCCCGTGGAGCGAGGTTGATACAGGGATTGTTGATGTATCTAGAATGGGTCTTCAGCAGATCTTTGAGATGAGAGTTCCAATGCATGCCGCCGTCTCGGAAACCGTTGAGCTTGCTCGCAAGGTTTTAGGTGAGTCAAAAGCATCTTTTGTTAATGCACTCTTGCGCAAAGTCAGCGCACGTCCGCTCGAAGAGTGGCTCGAACCACTTGCTGGAATAGGTGATGAGGTAAGCAGATTAGCAATTACGTATTCACACCCAGAGTGGATTGTCAGTGCCTATTTCGATCTTCTTCGCGACTACGAAGAGGTTCGCTTATTGCTTGAGGCGAATAACACTCCTGCGAAACCGACTTTCGTTACCTGGCCAGGAAGGTCAGATATCACCGAGTTTGCGGAGTGGGGCGCTACTCCAACAACATTCTCGCCTTATGGATTTAGAGCCGATGTCACTCCGTCTGCCCTTGAGGCGGTAAGGCACCGTCGAGCTGGCGTTCAAGATGAAGGATCACAACTTGTAGCTTCAATCTTTGCGCAAGCATCTGCGGATAAGAGTAATTGGTTAGATCTATGTGCGGGTCCGGGTGGAAAAGCTGCGCTTCTTTCATCAATAGCGAGTCAAGGTAGCCATCGCTTTGTAGCAAATGAAATCTCTCAGGTGAGAGCAGATTTAGTCGGACAAGTTGTGGGTAAGAGTGAGGTGTGGGTAGGTGACGCTCGAGAGATTGCATCCAGGGAAGAAAAGTTCGATGCAATCTTGGCTGATGTTCCGTGCACTGGAATGGGAGCGCTAAGACGCAGACCAGAAGTGCGCTGGAGAAGATCCCTATCTGATCTCCGTGAGCTCGGTGTGTTGCAACGCGAGATCAGCGATGCGGCGATTTCAATTCTCAATGTGGGTGGAGTATTCGGTTATGCCACCTGCTCACCTCATTTGGCTGAGACGAGTATTGCAGTTGCAGATATTCTCAAGAAACATCCCGAGCTAGAGCAGATAGATGTTCAACCTTTTATGCCACAAGGCCTTGATAGGGGAGTTCGAGACAAAAGCATGGCCTTGTGGACGCAACGACACAATACTGATGCCATGTTTCTCGCCCTCTTTAGAAAAACTTCGTAAGGTAAAGTAGTTATATGGAAGTTCGCATAACGCCAAGTATTTTAAATGCAGATTTCTCACATCTTGATCAGGAGATAGCGCGTATTGCAGCGGTCTCCGATCTACTTCATCTTGATGTGATGGACAATGTTTTTGTTCCCAACTTCACCTTTGACTTTGAACAAGCTGCGAGCATTATTGCTTCGTCGCCGATCCCAGTTGATTCTCACTTGATGATTGCCGATGTAGACCAACTTGCTCCCGCCTACGCTCATGCTGGTAGCGCAAGCGTGACTATTCATGCCGAGGCCAGCAGTTCAATCGCCTCCACCTTGAGAGCAATTAGAGCTGAGGGCGCTAGGGCTGGTCTTGCATTAAAGCCGGGGAGTTCGATTGATGATTATGCAGATTTCATTGATGATGTCGATATGTTCTTGATTATGACCGTTGAGCCAGGTTTTGGTGGACAGAAATTTATGGCAGCGATGATGGATAAGGTGATCAGAGCTCGCGCGATCATCGGAGATAGACCAATTTGGTTGCAGGTTGATGGAGGAATCTCCCTCGAAACTATTGAGATAGCACGTGATGCGGGAGCAGATACTTTCGTCGCTGGCAGCGCTGTCTTCAATGCACCAGATCCGGCCGAAATGATTCTTCAATTACGGGCCTTAGCCGAGTCAAATTAGCGCGCATCTAGCACTGAACTTCAAGTAAACTGATGGCATGAAGTCTTTCGAAGATCTGTGGGTTGAGCTTTCTAGGAAAGCAACCGAACGCCCAGCAGATTCGGCAACGGTTGCAGCTTTGGATGCAGGCGTTCATTCGATTGGCAAGAAAATCATAGAAGAAGCCGGCGAAGTTTGGTTAGCTGCTGAACACGAAAGTGATGAAGCGTTAGCAGAAGAGATAAGCCAGTTGATTTATCACCTACAGACTCTGATGTTGGCACGTGGTCTTACCCCTCAAGATGTTTACAAATTTCTCTAACTCTTAAAGGAGCATGATGCTACGAATAGCAATCCCAAATAAGGGATCTCTCGCTGATGAGTCGATTGCGATTCTCAAAGAGGCGGGATACAAACAGCGCAGCGACTCTCGTGATCTTGTTCTTGTTGATGTGGCAAATGCAGTCGAGTTTTACTATTTGCGTCCCCGCGATATTGCCATTTATGTGGGTTCTGGCGAGTTAGAAGCTGGGATTACGGGACGAGATCTGTTAATTGATTCAGGTGCCCAAGCGAGTGAAGTCATGGCGCTGAACTTTGGTGGTTCAACATTTAGATTCGCAGGACCTACCGCCAAGGGTTACTCACTTAAAGATATTAACGGTAAGCGTGTAGCAACTGCCTATCCGGGTCTGGTGCAAAGTCACCTCTCTAGCCTAGGAATTTCGGCAGAAGTTGTTCGTCTGGATGGCGCAGTTGAGAGCAGTGTTCGACTTGGCGTCGCCGACTTAATAGCAGATGTAGTCAGCACTGGAAACACTCTTCGCCAAGCAGGGCTAGAGATTTTTGGAGAGCCGATCCTGACAAGTGAAGCGATTGTTATTAGCCGTAAAGATGTTGCAATCGCTGCTGAGCTTGAAGTTCTGATCCGTCGCCTGCAAGGCGTTGTGACTGCGCGCCAATACGTCCTGATGGATTACGACATCAAGAAGATTGATATCGATGCTGCCTGTGCCATTACCCCCGGTTTGGAATCTCCAACAATTTCTCCGCTACAGAATCCCGATTGGTTAGCGGTACGCGCGATGGTCTTGCGTAGTGAAACAAATGAAGTGATGGATGATCTCTATGCGATGGGTGCACGAGGAATCCTCGTTACCGATATTCACGCTTGCAGACTTTAGAGCTTCTACTCTCGGCTTCCTTGGCCGGATTCTTCGACATCTTCGCGAGTAATTCCAAGGAGATACAAAGCGCTATCTAGGTACGGCGCACTCAGAGCGCTATCTGCTGCTGCTCGGACCGCAGGTTTGGCATTGAATGCAATTCCTAGACCA
>JBILXG010000076.1:0-4368 GCA_044369465.1 Candidatus Planktophila sp. | reverse complement strand
CATATCTCCTTACAGATCCGCAGGTGAAGAAAGTTTTCCGCGAAGCGCGGTCGCAGCAGCCACCAATGGGCTTACCAAGTGAGTACGTCCACCTTTACCCTGGCGACCTTCAAAGTTGCGGTTTGACGTCGATGCAGAACGCTCACCGACAGCGAGTTGATCTGGGTTCATGCCAAGACACATAGAACATCCGGCATTTCGCCACTCAGCTCCAGCATCGATAAAGACTTTATCTAGACCTTCTGCCTCTGCCTGCAGACGAACTCGCGCAGATCCTGGCACAACCAACATGCGAAGTGTTGAAGCGATCTTCTTACCCTTCACAACTTCTGCGGCGCTACGTAGATCTTCGATTCGGCCATTGGTGCATGAGCCCAAGAAAACAGTGTCAATGCTTATCTCTTTAAGGGGTGTACCCGCGGTGAGTCCCATGTATTCCAGTGCACGCTCTGCTGCTGTGCGCTCTGATGAATCTGCATAATCTGCAGGATTTGGAACTTTGGCATTAAGTGGCAAACCTTGGCCAGGGTTGGTGCCCCACGTTACAAATGGCTCAAGATCATCAGCGTTGAGATCAACCTCAACATCAAATTTTGCATCTGAATCTGTGTAGAGCGTCTTCCAGTATGCAAGAGCCTCATCCCAATTTTCAGGTGCATGTGGCTTGCCCTTGATATATGCAAATGTAGTTTCATCAGGTGCGATCAGACCAGCGCGGGCTCCTGCCTCGATAGACATATTGCAGACTGTCATACGGCTCTCCATAGAGAGTGCACGAATAGCGCTTCCGCGATATTCAATAATGTAACCCTGTCCCCCACCAGTACCAATCTTTGCAATGATGGCAAGGATGATGTCCTTTGATGTCACTCCTGGCTTAAGAGTTCCTTCAACATTGATCGCCATTGTCTTTGGGCGTGTTGATGGCAGAGTCTGAGTTGCAAGAACGTGCTCAACTTCAGAGGTACCGATACCGAATGCGATCGCTCCAAATGCACCATGTGTCGAGGTATGTGAATCACCGCAAACAATTGTCATTCCTGGCTGTGTAATTCCGAGCTGTGGACCAACGACGTGAACGACTCCTTGATCGAGATCACCGAGTGAGTGCAGGCGAACGCCAAATTCCTTGCAATTTGCACGAAGGGTATCTACCTGAAGCTTTGAAACCGGATCTGCAATGGGCTTTAAAATATCTAGCGTCGGCACATTGTGATCTTCAGTCGCAATTGTTAAATCTGGACGGCGCACTGGGCGACCTGTTAGACGCAAACCATCAAATGCTTGCGGACTTGTTACTTCGTGGATGAGGTGAAGATCGATATAGAGAAGGTCAGGCTCGCCATCTGCTTGGCGAACGATATGTTCTGCCCAGATCTTCTCTGCAAGTGTCTTTCCCATCGTTACCCCTTTTTTGCTCAATCTTTGCATCTCAATAGGTGGGATGCTAATATCAACAGGTGGATAGAAAGAATAGCGGAGTCGGCGTATTAGATAAAGCCGTAGCAATTTTGGCGACTTTAGAATCCGGCCCACACTCACTTGCTGAACTCGTTGCAGCCACCGGAATCGCCCGCCCTACCGCTCACCGTTTAGCTGTTGCCCTCGAATTTCACCGTTTAGTGACTCGCGATTTAACCGGCCGCTTTATCTTAGGACCTCGCTCTGGCGAACTCGCTGGTGCTGCCGGTGAGGATCGTTTACTTGCTGCAGCAAGCCCAGCCCTTGCCGCACTCCGTGATGCAACGGGTGAATCCGCACAGCTCTACCGCCGCCAAGGAGATATTCGTATCTGTGTCGCTGTTGCTGAACGTCTATCAGGTCTTCGTGATTCAGTACCTGTTGGAGCATCGCTCACAATGACTGCAGGATCTGCGGCACAAATTCTTCTCGCTTGGGAAGATTCCGAAAAGATTCATCGCGGCTTAAAGAATGCGCGCTTTACCGCCGCACACCTTGCTGCAGATCGTCGTCGTGGTTGGGCGCAATCAGTAGGAGAACGCGAGGCAGGTGTTGCATCAGTCTCTGCTCCTGTACGAGGACCAAATGGAAAAGTTATCGCAGCGGTATCAATCAGCGGACCTATCGAAAGACTTGGCCGCCAACCAGGGCGTTTACATGCTGCCTCTGTTGTTGCAACCGCTACCCGCTTAAGCGAGCACCTAGCAAAGCCTTAACGATCGAGAAGATCGAGTTCGCGCAGTACACGGCTAATGATTGAAAAGCCGAAGCCCTTACGTTGCAACAGAGATTGAATTCTGCGGATTTGTACCTCTGGCTCAAGACGTGACATCGTGTTGTACTTCTTAAAGCCAAGATCGAAGGCCGCACGATATTCAGATTCATCATCGATCTGATCGAGCGCTTCATCAATCTGCTCTTGAGTGACACCCTTTTGGCGAAGTTCAGTTGCGATAATTCGCTTAGAGATTTTCTTGTGGCCATGGCGAGAGGTCGCCCAAGCGATTGCAAAATCTGCATCATTAATGAGTCCTGCTTCGGTGAGCCTAAAGATCACCGCAGCAGCAACATCATCTTCAACGCCTCGTGTTTTCAAGTGAGCCAGGAGCTCGCCCTTACTTTTCGCCCGGGTTACAAGTGCATTGAGCGCAATTGTGTGAGCTACTTCGTAAGGGTCAAGCTCCTGACCACCAGAAGAAGATCCTCGCGGAACTTTTGCGTAGTGGAGAGAAATTAGAACTCAACCTCTGCTGCTGCTTCGTCGATCTCAGCAATAAGCTCTGCATCGACTTCTACAGGGACAAATGAAGCGCGAATACGAGATTCGATATCGTTTGCTAGATCTGGGTTATCAACTAAGAATGCGCGTGCATTCTCCTTACCCTGACCAAGCTGATCGCTCTCGTATGTATACCAAGCGCCAGATTTCTTAACGATACCTAGGTCTACACCCATATCGATGAGAGAACCTTCGCGTGAGATTCCAACACCGTAGATGATGTCGAACTCTGCTTGCTTAAATGGTGGAGCCATCTTGTTCTTAACAACCTTGACGCGTGTGCGGTTACCGACAGACTCTTGTCCATCTTTAAGAGTTTCAATGCGGCGGATATCCAAGCGCACTGAAGCGTAGAACTTAAGTGCTTTACCACCGGTTGTTGTCTCAGGTGAACCGAAGAAGACACCGATCTTGTCGCGAAGCTGGTTGATAAAGATTGCGGTGGTCTTTGATTGGTGAAGTGCACCGGTAATTTTACGCAAGGCTTGTGACATCAGACGAGCCTGGAGACCCATATGAGAATCACCCATCTCGCCTTCGATTTCTGCACGAGGTACGAGAGCTGCTACGGAGTCAACGACGACGAGGTCGAGCGCTCCGGAGCGAACCAACATATCCATGATCTCAAGTGCTTGT
Source organism: Candidatus Planktophila sp. (assembly GCA_044369465.1). Taxonomy (GTDB): domain Bacteria; phylum Actinomycetota; class Actinomycetes; order Nanopelagicales; family Nanopelagicaceae; genus Planktophila. The sequence continues at coordinate 992 of JBILXG010000076.1, read as the reverse complement.
TCACCTGTATCTGGCTGTGAAACAAGGAGCGCATCGATATCTACGCCGAGCTTACGTGCATACTCTGCATCAAATGCGTGCTCTGCATCGATGAATGCGCAGATTCCGCCTAACTTCTGTGCACTTGCAATTGCATGCAAGGTCAGTGTTGTCTTACCTGAAGATTCTGGTCCGTAGATCTCTACGATTCGACCGCGAGGAAGTCCACCGATACCAAGTGCGATATCGAGTGCGACAGATCCTGTTGGGATTACTTCAATAACTTGTGCCTGCTTATCAGACATCTTGATAACTGAACCTTTACCAAATTGACGTTCGATCTGGGCGAGGGCGGTATCGAGGGCTTTCTGACGATCAGATGTTGCGCGATCGGATGGTGCATCTGGCTTTGCTTCTTTTGCTGCCACTTTCACTCCTTAGGTTGAACGTCTGGCCTACGCCATACGTTGGTAACGGTCCAGAAGGTACGGAGACCCACCAACGGACCACAGCATCTGGGGAAGAGCTGTGGGCGGAAGATGGAACCGCTCTGGTTGAACAGGTATAAGGGTAACCGAACACCTGTTCGAAAACTAGCACTCCCCACTGACATCACAAGCGGCGTGTCGCCCTTTTACCCCTTCAGAACCCCCTCCAACGCCCAGAATGGCCCCATGTTGATCCTGCTCCCTCCCTCTGAGGGCAAGAACCAGACGCCCAAAGGCCCTCAACCTGCCATGGCCGTCTACAGCGGGGTTCTCTATAAAGCGCTGGACTATCCAACGCTCTCGGCGAGTGCGAAGGCGCGCTGTGAAAAGTCGGTTGTGATCATCTCTGCAAAATATGGAGCGCTCTCCCCCAGCGATCGCATCGAGTTTTATAAAGAGAAAATCAATTCAGCTGCAATGCGTCCGATCGTTGAGAAGAAATTAGCTGGATACAAACACGATCTCATTGTTGATTGCAGGTCATCCACTTATCAAGCGGTCTGGCAAGCTCCCGAAGATGTCACT
>JBILXG010000075.1:0-4397 GCA_044369465.1 Candidatus Planktophila sp. | reverse complement strand
ATGCAGGGTATCGATTCCTGATTGACCAGCACCAGATGCTGCTTGGTAAGAAGAGACAACAAGTGATTTCAAACCAAACTTCTTATTGAGTGCACCCATAGCAACGATCATAGAAAGGGTTGTGCAATTTGGATTTGAAATAATTCCCTTGGGACGCTTTTTGATGTCTTTTGGATTTACTTCAGGCACCACAAGTGGAACCTTCTTATCCATACGGAACGCACCCGAGTTATCTACAACGACTGCGCCGCGAGATGCTGCAATCGGTGCCCACTCTGCAGAGATCTCATCTGGAACATCGAACATAGCAATATCGATTCCATCGAATGCTTCAGGTGAAAGTGCTACAACGGTGAGTTCTTCCCCGCGACAAATCAACTTTTTTCCCGCACTACGAGCAGATGCAATTAAGCGAATCTCGCCATAAACATTCTTACGAGTACTCAAGATATCGAGCATGACCGTTCCGACTGCGCCGGTTGCGCCAACTACTGCAAGCGATGGAAGTTTCTTCTTAGCCTTTGGCTTTTTCTGAGTCATCGACCCGTACCTCCGTAGACAACTGCTTCAATTTGATCAGCATCGAGTTGGAAAGCAGTGTGGGCCGCCTTTGTGGCACGCTCCAAATCAGCTTCACGGACGATAATTGAGATGCGGATTTCAGATGTTGAAATCATTTCAATATTGACGCCTGCTTCAGACATTGCTGCAAAGAAAGTTGCTGTCACGCCAGGGTTTGAACGCATTCCTGCGCCAACAAGTGAGAGCTTTCCAACTGTGTCATCGTAGAGAATTGATGCAAAACCAACTTCACCTTGAATGCGTTGCAAGACTGCAGTTGCGTTAGAACCTTCCGCCTTTGGCAAGGTAAAGGAAATATCTGTAAGTCCTGTTGCGGCAGCAGATACGTTCTGCACAATCATGTCGATGTTGATGTCAGCATCAGCGATTGCTTGGAAGATGCGCGCAGCAACGCCGGTGCGGTCTGGAACACCAACGATGGTGATCTTGGCTTCGGACTTGTCGTGTGCAACGCCCGAGATGATTGCTTGCTCCATGGTGCCTCCTTCAGGGTGATTTGCAACCACCCAGGTTCCTTCGTTAGGTGAAAATGATGAACGTACGTGAATCGGTAAATCAAAACGTCGTGCATATTCAACGCAGCGCAGGTGAAGAACTTTCGCACCAGCTGCTGCAAGTTCAAGCATCTCGTCATATGTCACTGTCTTTAATTTGCGTGCTGCAGGAACAACGCGAGGATCGGCGCTAAAGACGCCATCGACATCTGTATAAATTTCGCAGACATCAGCATCGAGTGCTGCTGCGAGCGCCACTGCAGTTGTATCTGAACCACCGCGACCAAGAGTTGTAATGTCTTTTGTATCTTGCGAGATTCCTTGGAAACCAGCGACGATTGCGATTGCACCTTCATTGATTGCTTCTTGGATACGACCAGGAGTTACATCGATGATGCGTGCTTTCCCGTGAACTGAATCAGTAATGACGCCGGCTTGGCTTCCGGTAAATGAACGAGCTTCAAAACCTAAATTGTTGATTGCCATCGCAAGTAGCGCCATTGAAATACGCTCGCCCGCGGTTAGTAACATGTCGAGTTCGCGACCTTGAGGGATTGGGGTAACGGCATTGGCCAGTTCGATCAATTCATCGGTGGTATCGCCCATCGCACTCACAACTACGACGACTTGATTGCCCGCCTTCTTGGAGGCGACGATGCGAGCGGCAACGCGCTTCATTCCATCGGCATCTGCCACCGAAGAGCCGCCATATTTCTGAACGATTAGTCCCATGACGCTAAGTGTGAACTATCGGCGGGGCTTCGGGCTACCTAAATTACCGATATCCCACATAATGAGACGGTAAGCATCTCAGGATATGAGAAAACTATCCCTCTACGTTTCGACGCCCCTCAAATGCGCGACCCAGGGTCACTTCATCTGCGTACTCAAGATCGCCACCGACAGGAAGTCCACTGGCAAGGCGCGAGACGTTAAGGCCCATCGGCTTAATCAAACGAGCCAAGTACGTCGCTGTCGCTTCGCCCTCAAGGTTGGGATCTGTAGCCAGGATAACTTCGGTGATATTTGAATCAGCTAACCGGGTCATTAATTCGCGAATACGTAACTGCTCTGGTCCGATGCCATCGATCGGACTGATTGCTCCGCCAAGCACGTGATACTTGCCGCGGAATTCGCGGGTGCGTTCGATGGCGATGACATCTTTACTCTCTTCAACAACACAGATCTGAGTGGGATCACGACGTGGGTCGCGGCAGATACGGCACTCGGTCTCTTCTGAAACGTTTCCACATTGCACGCAGAACTTCACGCGTTCTTTTACGGTACGAATCGCATCAACGAGTGCGTGCGCAGTCTCGTTCTCACTCTGCAGAATATGGAATGCGATGCGCTGTGCGGACTTTGGTCCTATACCGGGCAAGCGGCCGAGGGCATCAATTAAATCTTGAATCGCACCTTCATACATTCCTGAAGTCATGCTTATTTATTCTTTTCAGAAATCACAGTTGCGCCGAGTTCGGCAGCCAAGAGCGCCGCACCACTCAAAAGTGTTTTATCTGACGGTGCTTCATCGGTGCGAACCGCACGTGCGACAGGGTTACTAGTCGGATCAACAGATGGATCAACAAGTGCTTCGATCTTGCGATCAAGTCCTGTGATATCGATAAATGCTTGGCGCAATATCTCATCTGATTCGGAGCGAATAAATGAATCGCGCGCACCAGCATTTGCAATACCAATAGTGATCGCCTTCTCATCTAGCCCAAGGATCTGCGCACTCGCACTCAAAAGTGACCATGTCAGGCGACGGCGCTTCTTTACATTCTCAATCACTTCAGGCCACATGCGGCGAAGTGCTGCAACATCAAGTGCGTCAACTGGCGCAGCCGCGCTCTTCTTTACTTCTTCAACAACAGCTTGGATTTCAACTTTTTCTTCGACAATTGATTTAACTGCAGGAGCAACAGGCTCCGCTTTCTTTGCAGGTGCTGGTGTTGCAACTGGTTCAGCAGATGTAGCCATTCCCTGTACGCGCTCGAGTCTTTCCAGACGTGCAAGTAGTCCCGAATCAGTTGTATCGCCCATCGGCAACAACATACGGCCGCAGATAAGTTCAAGAATGAGTCGCGGAGCAGTTGCACCGCGCATCTGCGTAAGGCCCTCTGCGGCAATATCTGCAGCACGTGACAGTGTGGCAGCGCCAAGATTCTTTGCTTGCGCAACCATTCGCTCAAGTTGATCTTCTGGAATATCGCGCAGGATTGAATTAGCACTGGTTGCCGCGAGTGCATCAACAATCATGAGATCGCGAAGGCGCTCAAGGAAATCACTAGCAAAGCGGCGTGGATCATGTCCAGATTCGATAACACGATCAACAGTTTTGAAAAGTGTCGCACCATCTCGAGCAGCAAGTGCTTCAACGGCATCATCTAAGAGTGCGCCATCTGTGAAACCAAGTAATTGAATAGCGATTTCGTAGCTAACGCCTTCAGCGCCAGCACCAGCTAATAACTGCCCCAAGATACTCAACGCATCACGAACAGAGCCACCGCTGGCACGTACAACGAGCGGAATTACACCCTTTGCAACTTTGACGCCTTCTTGCGCACAGATCTTTTCAAGGTGCTCACCCAAGATTCCAGGTGGAACTAAACGGAATGGATAGTGGTGAGTACGTGAGCGAATTGTTGAAATCAATTTCTCTGGCTCAGTTGTTGCAAAGATAAAGATGACGTGAGGAGGTGGTTCTTCTACAACTTTGAGAAGCGCATTTGCAGCTCCGGGTCCAAGCTGATGCGCTTCATCAATAATGTAAATCTTGTACTTACTTTGTACCGGTGCAAAGAATGCTTTATCGCGAAGATCGCGCGCATCATCGACAAGACCATGTGTTGCAGCATCTAACTCGATTACATCAAGTGAACCTGGTCCGTTTGCAACTAAATCTTTACATGATTGACATTCACCGCATGGATTAGGTGTTGGTCCTTTTGCACAGTTAAGTGAACGCGCCATGATGCGAGCGCTTGAAGTTTTTCCGCAACCGCGTGGACCGCTAAATAAATATGCGTGATGTGTGCGACCAGATTCGAGCGCATTAGATAGCGGGACAGTGACATGTTCTTGTCCGATGACATCTGCAAAGACAGAGGGACGGTACTTGCGATACAGCGCTAGTGACATCAGCTCCCCCTACTCGTCTCTGCTATGCGGCCTGTGGTGATTCTAAAGTTTTAGGGACCCTCCGCGCACCCATCAGAGCACGCCTACCCTTGCTGTATTCCTACCCTGGGGGAGTTCAGCGCGGTAATGCCGCGCGGAGGATCTGGTGAAATCATAGTGAGTGCGGCGATACCCTTA
>JBILXG010000074.1:0-4402 GCA_044369465.1 Candidatus Planktophila sp. | reverse complement strand
ATCCGCTTCCACCATTTGCGTTAAAGCTGAGAAGAGGGTTTGAATTGATAGGGGTTGTATAACGAACAATGACAACACCCGAGCCGCCAGCCGTTCCCGAGTAAACGGGCGACATACTTGAGCCGCCACCACCACGATTCGCTAAGGGAGCTGCATTGGTTTTACCTGCATGGTCTCTTGGCGATCCACTTCCTGCGCCATTTGTTCCATCTCCTCCGCCGCCGTATTCAAGTGCGCTGCCGCTGATATTTGATACGACACCAGCACCCGGCACTTGTCCTGAAGCTGCAGTGCTCGCGCCACCGCCGCCGTTACCTGGTTGACCACCCGTATTTCCACCTGCATTTAGATTTCCACTAGCGCCACCGTGGTTATTTGTATTCGTTGGTGCTTTACCGCCACGGGCAGTCAGTGTTCCAAAGATTGAGGGCGATCCATGTTTAGGCAATAAAAGATCACCTGCATACGTTGTGCTGTAAGTTGAAGTTTCGCCACCGTTACCAACGCTTACCGAAATTTCTTCACCAGGGTTTGTTGTGTAGTTGCCATTTGCAATTACTTCACCGCCGCCGCCGCCAGCACCGAAATAAACTCCGCTTACTCCACCGCCGCCTCCACCGCCGCCTCCAACAACTAGAACCCTTACTGATGTAACACCGTTAGGAACTGTCCATTCACAATTTTGCACATCGTTGAAGGAGACGATTGTTTGTGTATCAACAGTTCTACTCGAGACGGTACATCCAGCAGCCTGGGCTTTGGGTATGAAGGCGGGGGCTACAGGCAGCGAGCCCACAAGACCGGCCACTAATGAGTACGCAAGCCAGCGCGAAATCTGCGGCCGTGAAGGCAGACCCAGCTTCGCAAGCATCCGAAAATACCTCTTCTATTAGTGCAGATTGAGAGGTATAAATTTTAAGAGTGGGGTGATTTTGATAAAACAGTTATGGGTGATTAAAGGGAATGATCACCCCAAGATCACCCTATGGCCATTTTCATCGAAATTTCGATAGGTTGCGAAAATTTTTGTAACCATCTTATAAAACCCTTATAAATCAAGAGTTTTAAAAGAGTTTTTCTAATTACCAATCCAAAGAATAACTTCGTTGACGATTTCATCGACTGGCTTGGAGATTTCAAAAACTTTTCCTGTCTCTGTGTGATCTAAAGGCTCAAGTGTTTGAAATTGTGAATCGAGAAGTCCAATAGGCATGAAGTGATGAAAGCGCTCACTTAATCGAGCGAAAATTAGTTCTCTTGAGCCACTTAAGTGGGTGAATTTTGTCGTTGGTGCGCCGGCAAGGATCGTGGATCTATAACTTTTCTTCAGCGCCGAGCAGGCAACAACGATACTTTCATGACTTTGCAAAGTTTTACTCACTTCTTGTAACCATGGTTCTCGATCAGAATCAGTCAAGGGTGTGCCGGAACTCATTTTCTTCTTGTTTGACTCTGGATGAAGATCATCACTATCGATAAATTCAATACCCAAAGCTTCTGCCAATGCAGCACCAACGGTGGTTTTACCGCAGCCAGTTACACCCATAACAACAATCTTCATACTTATTGATTAGTTATCGAACGACTCGAGCTGAACCACCTGCGGCAAGTTTTTCTACCTCGCTCTTTGACGCCATTGATGTATCGCCAGGTGTTGTCATTGCAAGTGCGCCATGTGCTTGGCCTAATTGCAAACTCTTCTGCAGATCGTGACCTTCAAGAAGGCCGTAAATTAACCCTGAAGCAAAGCTATCTCCACCGCCAACGCGATCGAAGATTTCGAGATTCGTAAATGATGGAACTTCGAAGAAGCCATCTGTTCGTGACCAAGCTATTGCTCCCCAATCATTATCGGAGGCAGAGTTCACTTTTCGAAGCGTTGTCGCGATTATTTGAAGGTTTGGATATGCCGCTGCGACCTGCTCCACCATCTCTTTGAAGGGCGCTGTCGAAAGATTGGAATAGTTGCTATCTAGCCCTTTAACTTCAAAGCCAAGTGATTCGGTGAAGTCTTCTTCGTTACCGATCATGACATCGACAAGGGATGCGAGCTTTTTATTAACTTTTTGAGCCGTCGCTTTGCCGCCAAGGCCATCCCAAAGGCTGGGGCGGAAATTAAGATCGTAAGAAATAATCGTGCCGTGCTTACGTGCTGAGAGCATGGCAGCTTCCATTACATCAGGTGTGGTCGCAGAGAGTCCTGCAAAAATTCCGCCGGTATGAAGCCATCTCGCGCCTTGTGCACCGAAAATCTGATCCCAATCAAAGTCACTACTTTTAAGTTGTGAAGATGCAGTATTTCCTCGATCAGAGACGCCAAGTGCTCCGCGAACACCAAAACCGCGCTCAGTGAAATTCAATCCATTGCGGACAGAGCGACCAATGCTGTCGCCCTTCATCCATTTAATATGCGAAGTTCCAACTCCACCCATCAAAATCAAATCGCTAATAAGTTTTCCAACTTCGTTTTCTGCAAGTCCAGTAATGACAGAAGTTTTCAGACCGAAACATTTGGCGAGTCCGCGCGCAACGTTGTATTCGCCGCCGCCTTCCCAGACAGAGAAGTTACGAGTTGTTCGAATTCTTAAATCACCTGGATCAAGGCGAAGCATCACTTCACCTAGTGAGATTTCATCAAATTCAACTTCATTCTTGGCGCGGATCTTCACTATTCCTCCAGATTTTTAACTGGTGAAACTTCTTCCACCGCTTTCAAAACTGCGTGTTCCACAGCACTTGTATTGCTTAAATCTAGATCGCCACCAAACATCCAACTTCCACCAACTGCAGCTATGTATGGCTTTGCTAAGTAATCGTTTACGTTCTTGCCGTTGATTCCCCCGGTTGGAATGAATCGCACCTTTGGAAAGACTGGTGCGAGTGCATTTAAGGTCGAGATTCCGCCGAGCTGTTCGGCTGGGAAGAACTTGAGTACCTCAAAGCCATCAGAGTAAGCGCACATAATTTCAGTGGGGGTGGCAACACCTGGCAGATAGAAGACGTTAAGTTCGCGAGCTAGCTTTCCAATTTCTTGCATGTAGCCAGGAGAAACGGCAAAGACTGCGCCTGCGTCAACTGCACGCGAGAGATCATCTTTATTCTTTACAGAACCGACGCCCACAACAAGTTCAGAGTAGCCAGCAAACTTCTTGAGCGCTTCAAGGCTGACATCTGTACGCAGGGTTACCTCAATGTTCTTGATCCCAGATTTGATGACAGCGGCTGCTATCGCATCTACGTGATCGAGGCTTTTTATTGTTAATACAGGAATGATCCGTTGAGGTGCGATCTCACGTACTGAAGTGATGGGTGTTTGAGTACCTGTGGTCATACAAGACGCAATCGGGGACGGGCCGTAGTCGCACGTGCAATCAACTCCGGCTCAAAGACGATGTTCTTATGTGTGTGATTATCAGAAGAAGTGATCTCTTCAATAAGGAACTTAGCTGCCTGTCGACCTAATTGTTCTACAGGCTGTGAGACTGTTGAAAGTGGAAGTATCGATGATGAGATTGAAGAAATTCCATCGTATCCAAGGACCGAAATATCATCCGGAGTTTTAATTCCGCGCGCACTGAGTCCGCAAATAACTCCGATAGCTGTGTAATCGTTGGCACAAAATACCGCTGTTGGTTGGGTATCGAGTTCTAAAATCTTATCGACAGCAGATTCTCCTTGCGCGGCATTGATCTTTGGAATACAGACCATCTTTAACTGCATCCCAAGACGCTCAGCGGCAGCTACTACGCCAGCTTCGCGAGCCACAATCTGAGGGAAACGATCTGTGAGTGTCACCCAAGCAATGCTTCGATGTCCCAAATCGTATAAATGTTGAACTCCCATTTCGCCACCGCGGTGGTGGTTACCTGAGATTGAACACATATCTCGTGCGGTCTGTGATGGACCATGAAGTACGACTGGAATATCACGTGCAGCTAACTTATCTAGATACTTATCTCTCTGGTCGATTGGTGAGACAAGCACGCCCGCGGTATTGCGTTCAAGTAAAAGTGATGCGTAAAACTCCTGCATCTCTTTATCTTCATCCATGCTGCAAATCAGGACTCCGTAGCCAGTTGCTGCAGCCTCGGCCTGAAATCCATTAGACATATCAACATAAAATGGATTTGTCAGGGTCGGAATCATGATTCCGAGCGTTTTGAAAGCTACGGATGCGCTTTTGAATTTAGGCATCCCGTGAATGAAGTCACTCTCTTTCAACACCTTTAGGACCGCTTCGCGTTTTGCGGGCGAGACTAATTCAGGATGATTAATAACATTTGAAACAGTGCCTAGTGAGACCCCAGCGCGCCGCGCCACTTGGCGCAGGCTCATATTCATATGCTGATTGTTCGGCACCTCTTTTAGCATTGTCAATACCTTTACGCATTCCGGTCGAGCA
>JBILXG010000073.1:0-4454 GCA_044369465.1 Candidatus Planktophila sp. | reverse complement strand
AACCAAGTGCGATGAGGATATAGATGAATCCAAGGCTCAGCCCACCAAAGGTGAGTGACCAGAACTGATCGAAGAAATTACCTATCAAGATCTATGATTCCCATCTCTTTTTCTTCATTGAGTAATCCAAGTCAAATCCAGCAGGCCCAATTCGTAGGGCCTGCTGGATTTGATTACTTAATTGATCTTGTTACTTGATTGGGCCTGTGAACTTGATGACTCCGTCTTTAACCTCGAAGCCGTTCATTACTCCACCAGCAACGTCACCGTTCTTATCGAAACGAATTGTTGTTCCGGTGAGTGACTTGCCACTGTATGACTTAACGCACTTAAGCATTGCAGCGCGGGTAGAATTACCCTTTGCGATGCAGTTTAGAAGTACATTTGCAGCATCGATTGACTCAGCTGCATAGACGCCTGAAGCCTTACCCATCTTAGCCTTGAAATCTGCTTCAAGAGCTGCAGAGATCTCGCTTAGTGGAACAGTTCCAGCTGTAAGACGTACACCTTCGAGAACTGCCTTAGGTGCAAGAGTTGGGAAGCTTGGGCTTAGAACGCCGTCGCCGCCTGCAAGGATTCCTGTGTATCCGCTATCGCGAAGCTGCTTGAAGAATGGTGCAGCCTGTGGGAAGTAACCTGTGTAGATCACAACGTTTGCGCTAGCTGTCTTAATCTTTGAAATTGTTGCAGACCAGTCAGTTGTCTTATCTGAAACACTGTCGTATCCGACAGCCTGTCCGGCAGGAATTGATGGCTTCATGTAGTCAACAAGGCCAACACCGTATGCAGACTGATCGTCAACGATGAATGCCTTAGGAGCGGTAACGCCCTTTGTGGCTAGCTTGAAGAGTGATGGTCCCTGAACCTTGTCAGTTACAACGACGCGGTGGAATACAGGGAATCCGATTGCTCCAGCAGCAGGATCAGTGATTGATACACGAGTTGCTGATGGTGAAACCATTACAAGGTTACGCTGCTTGTAGAAAGGAAGTGACGCAATTGTTGCTCCTGAGTATGCAGCGCCTACAAGACCAATGATCTTTGCATTTGATGCGATTCCTGGTGCAACTTTTGCTGCCTGATCAGGTGCACCCTGATCGTCAGCCTTAACCAATGAAACTACAAACTTACCCTTGTTCTTTGCATTGAAAAGTTTGATGGCATATTCAACGCCAGCAACTTCATCCTGGCCAACTTGAGCTTCTTCGCCTGTAAGTGGGCCCTGAAACGCGATTGTGATCTTCTTTGCAGCAGCCTGAGCTGTGGTTGCTGATGTCACTCCAAATACGAGTGATGCAACTGAACCAACGGCAAGGGCTTGCATCAATTTTTTATTCATTGTTGCCTTTCCTGTTCTTGTGTCCCGGGACAGGGAGACCGAAAGGGTAACGGCAGGGGTGAGGTCTGGGCAAGATGAAGTTAGGCTTAATTGATCTCAGTTTCGTTATAAATGGGATTCCAGTATCAACAGATGAGACGGACCTACTGCTTATTTATCGGGGACGGCCTCAGGGCTGATGACGGCCTGAGCCACTTCTTTCATGGTGAGACGGCGATCCATGGCCGCTTTCTGAATCCAAGAAAATGCCTGGGGCTCTGTGAGATTTAGCGCGGCCATCAAGATTCCCTTAGCGCGATCAATGATCTTGCGAGTCTCGAGCCGTTCATGAAGGTCAGCAACCTCGGCAGCCAGTGATTTCATTTGAAGATGTCTACTAATCGCAATCTCAATTGCGGGAACTAGATCATTAATTGTAAAAGGTTTAAGTACATATGCCATCACGCCGGCATCTCGGGCTCGATCAACGAGTTCTCGCTGACTAAATGCAGTAAGCATCAAGACTGGACACGTTGCGATGATCTCTTCTGCCGCAGTAATGCCATCAAGTATTGGCATCTTCACATCAAGGATTGCTAAATCTGGTTTGTGCTCTTGAACAAATTCAATTGCTTGAGCTCCATCACTTGCTTGGGCAACGACAAGATAACCAGCTTCACCCAACATCTCCACAAGATCCATTCGGATCAGCGCCTCGTCTTCGGCCACAACAATTCTCACTGGCTCTTGAGTGCGCTCTAGATTCATGTGCCCCGAGTCGGATTCGAACCGACACTATGCAGTGTTTGAGACTGCCCTCTCTACCGTTGGAGTACCGAGGCTAACGTGCACCAATCTTAACCTCTCCCCTGCTTTAGACCGAATCGTAGGAGTTAGCGGTATGCAGGAGCGGCGCCAGCAACGGCATCACCCATGCGGTGCACACGCATCGCATTGGTCGAACCGGGAATTCCAGGAGGTGAGCCCGCCACGATAATGACGTTATCGCCAATCGTTGTGCGCTTACTCTCGAGAAGAAGGCCATCCACCTGCTTCACCATCTCGTCCGTATGCGAAACAACTGGTGTAATCATTGGTTCAACACCCCATGAAAGAGCAAGTCGGTTGTAGGTACCACGATCTGGAGTAAGTGCCAAGATCGGAATTGGTGAGCGAAGTCGTGACATACGACGAGCAGAATCACCGCTTTGTGTAAATGCTACGAGGAATTTGGCTCCGACGATTGCTCCTACTTCAACAGCTGCTTTTGTAATTGCTCCACCTTTAGTGCGAGGTTCATGCTTAAGGGGACGAATTCTCTCAAGTCCACCCTCTTCTGTTCGTTGAATGATTCGAGACATGGTCTGAACCGCCTCAATCGCGAACTCGCCTACGCTGGTCTCGCCAGAGAGCATCAACGCATCTGCACCATCTAGTACGGCATTGGCACAATCTGTCGCCTCTGCGCGAGTTGGACGTGAATTTGTGATCATTGAATCAAGCATCTGCGTAGCGACGATGACGGGTTTAGCAGCATCGCGCGCCAACTCCACGCAACGCTTTTGAACAAGAGGCACATCTTCAATCGGAAGTTCTACGCCAAGATCACCACGAGCAACCATGATGCCATCAAATGCTTCGACGATACCGACAAGGTTATCGACCGCTTGTGGTTTTTCAATCTTTGCAATAACCGGAATACGTATACCTTCTTCATCCATGATGCGATGAACATCTCTAATGTCATCGGCATTTCTCACAAATGAGAGCGCAATGAAATCAGCACCTGCTTTAAGTCCCCAACGTAGATCGTCCATATCCTTCTCAGAAAGGGCAGGAACAGAGACTGCAACTCCCGGCAAGTTGATTCCCTTGTTGTTACTTACAGCACCTGGCTCGATCACCTTTGTGATGACATCGTTACCGTTAACTTCAGTTACCTCGACTGTCACTTTTCCATCATCGATCAAGATGCGATCACCAGCTTTACAATCTCCTGGCAGACCTTTATAAGTCGTGCCGACACGCTCTTTTGTTCCTTCGACCTCGTCAGTGGTGATGGTGAAGATATCGCCACGTGATAGATCGTGAGGACCATCTTTGAATCGAGCAAGACGAATCTTTGGTCCTTGCAGGTCTACCAAAACAGCAATTGGAACGCCTGCCTCAGCGGCGGCCTCGCGCACTCGATTCAGGCGATTCTGATGTTCGTCGTATCCCCCATGTGAGAGATTTAAACGGGCCATATTCATTCCAGCGGCGATGAGTTCGCGCACCTTTTCTGGTGACTCAACTGCAGGTCCAAGTGTGCAAACAATTTTCGCGCGGCGCATGGTCTTACCTTACCTATCTTTATCGATTACTTACGAGTTTGGATTGTGGTGATTTGTTGGATTAGACCATCAACGGCCGTGCAGTTGGTGGAATTGGTGAAGGTAATTGTGTATCTCCTTCAAGATAGAGATCCACTGCCGCTGCAGCACTTCTTCCTTCAGCGATCGCCCACACAATGAGCGACTGTCCGCGTCCAGCATCTCCGGCTACAAACACACCCTCAGACGTACTCTGATAAGAATCATCGCGCTTTACATTTGTGCGATCATCAAGTTCAACTTCGAGCTGTTCAAAAAGTGGCGTCTTTTCAGTTCCTGTAAAGCCCATTGCAAGGAAGGCAAAATCCGCTGGGATCTCGCGCTCTGTTCCCGGAACTGGCTGGAATTTTCCATCCACCATCTGCGTCTCAACAAGTTTAAGTGCTTTGAGATTTCCGTTTCCATCACCAATAAACTCTTCGGTGCTCACGGAGAAGACGCGTTGATCTAGCTCTTCATGAGCACTAGAGACTCGATAGATCATCGGATACATAGGCCAAGGTTGTGAACCAGGTCGCTCATCAGCAGGACGTGGCATGATCTCAAGTTGAGTCACACTTGCTGCACCTTGACGTACAGATGTTCCGAGGCAATCAGCGCCAGTATCTCCACCACCCAAGATGATGACATGCTTTCCTGCAACATTGATATCAGGGTTTGTTACTTCGCCTAGGGCTTGCTTATTTCCCCAAGGTAAGAACTCCATCGCTTGATAAATACCTTTATTCTCGCGTCCCTTAATCGGAAGATCTCTCCATTGTGTT
>JBILXG010000072.1:0-4478 GCA_044369465.1 Candidatus Planktophila sp. | reverse complement strand
AGAGGCAGTCTTTGCCAATTCACCAAGAGGCGGGCGACAAATGATCACGTTTGCGCCACTGATTGAGTACTTGCCTGCCGCGTGTGGAATCACGATCGCATCGCCTTGATTGATCGGCATTGCTGATGCGTTAGCAAAGGCAATCTCACCTGATCCGTTAAGCACGAGTGCGATAGCAAAGCCAGCCTCAAACTCTCCAGATTGTGGAGCAAGGTGAGCTCTGAAGTAACCGTCAGCCTTTAGTGGCAAGACAGAGCGAAGTGATCCGCCAGAAAAAATGTTGCGCATAACAAGTGAATCAAATTCTGCATCACTTAATGGATCCATCATCAACGCATCTGTCACAGTTTCAAAACCAAGACCTAAGTGGCCATCTTTATTTCCATCTACTGCAAAGCCCTCCCATTCAAGGAGAGCTGATAGATCAGTAGGTTCTTGTAACTCGAGAACGAAAATTCCGGAATCGATTGCGTGGGCAACGCCTGCCGGAACAAGGATGGCATCTCCTACTGCAACCTCAGAGCGACGAAGTGAGGCCAAGAGTGCTTGCGAATCTTGATCGCGCACTAACTTAAGCAATTCTTCTTTATTCTGCTTCTCTTTAAATCCAAGGCCGACACCAGAACCTGCAGGTGCTTCCAAAATAATCCACGCCTCTGTCTTGCCATGATCAAGGCCTAAATGTTGCTTAGCAAAAGCTTTATTGGGGTGAAAGTGAACAGGTAGACGTTGATCTGGATCTAGTAACTTAACGAGAACTTCAATGCTTAAACCAAAGTAGTTGAAATGTTCTTCGCCTAACCAAGCGATGGGATCGGACGCAATTGCATCCTTAAGAAATGTGCCGTCAGGAAGTTTTGAAAGTCCTTGTTCGGCCTCACCGAATCGCGTCGTAACAGAGCCGATCCATTCCTCTGGACGCATTGGCCCACCAGGTCCGTGACGAAGTGCACCGATTCGATCTCCACCACGATAGAAGTGATCAAATTGATTAGATGGTAACTTCGCAGGAACTACCTTGTGCTCGGACATAGAGTTAAGAATATCGCTCCATCCAATAGACTGCGGCTATGGCTCATTACAAGGTAGCAATCGTCGGAGCAGGACCTGCCGGCTACTTTGCCGCCCAAGCGCTGCAGAATCTGCAGAATGATGAACTGACATTTTCGATTGATCTCATTGAGCGCCTACCAACGCCATGGGGATTAGTAAGAAGCGGTGTTGCACCAGATCATCCAAAGATTAAGACAGTGGCAAAGGTCTTTGAGAAGGTCGCAACTGCTGGAAATGTGCGCCTCTTTGCCCATGTGGAGCTTGGTAAAGATATCTCGATGGAAGATCTCAAAGCCCGCTATGACGCTGTAGTGATTGCAACCGGCTCATCGCTAGGTAAGAAGTTAGGTATTCCAGGCGAAGATCTACCCGGATCTATGTCGGCAGCCACATTTGTGCCTTGGTATAACGCACACCCTGATTTTAAAGATGAGAACGTGGATTTAAGTACATCAACAGCCGTAGTAATTGGTGCAGGAAATGTTGCGATGGATGTGGCGCGTATGTTGGCGCTAGAGCCAAGTGAACTAGATCCAACAGATACAGCAGATCATGCGATCGCCGCCTTTAAGTCAAGTGCGGTGCGCACAGTTGTAATTAGCGCTCGCCGCGGGCCTGAGTATGCAGCATTTACATCTCCTGAATTACGTGAGCTTCCAAAACTTGAACACACCAATGTCATTATGGAAAAACGCGATATCGCAGAAGCGTTGGCACGTGTAGGAGAAGATATTGAAAAAGATGTCAAGAGCAACCTTGATGCGATGGCGCTGATTGCAGATCAAGTTCCAGCAGGGCACGAACGCACGATGAAGTTCCAATTCCTTGCAACACCGAAAGAGATTCGTGGCGAAGGAAAAGTTCAAGAGGTTGTATTTACCAAGACTGGCACTGACGAAGAGTTTTCAATTCAATGCGGCCTTGTCATTACAGCAATTGGTTATGAGGCAGATCCGCTTGCGGGAATTCCATACGAGCGCGGGAAAGTTGTAAATAGTGATGGCCGAGTTGCAGATAATGTTTATGTTGTTGGCTGGGCAAAGCGTGGACCATCAGGAGTAATTGGTACAAATAAGTCTGATTCAACAGATGTGATGAAGTTATTGGTAGAAGATTTGAAATCTCCAAAGAGCGCGGGCGACATCACCGAGCTATTAGGCGATGCTCTCGTTGTTACGCAGTCACATTGGGAGGCTATAAATGCTGCAGAAATAGCAGCGGGTGAACAAAAGGGTAAACCTCGGGTTAAGAGTGTCACGAGAGATGAACTTTTGAGAATGGCCAAAATCTAGATTTAACTTTGACGCCACCTAGTTTTAACCTAAAAATGACTGTGGCTAATCAGGTGCTGGCTAGCATGTGGCTATGACTAAAACCCTTAAACTCAAAAAAATCATCAGCCTTGGTTCGCTTGCCTTGGCTTCCACGCTATTAGTTTCACTAGTAGCTCCAACAGCGCAGGCTAATACTTATTCGCTTCCTGGCGCACCGACAAATGTCACCTCATATTTCAATTCTCGTGGTGTCGTAGTCAAGTGGACAGCATCAACAACGGTCACACCTGCAATTACTGGCTATGTTGTCTCTGCCGGTCCTGGTTCATGTCCAATATTTGTATCAGCGCAGAATAAAACTATTGTCACGATGCCTGTAGTTGAAGGCCAGCCAGCAGGAACGCCTGTCGTTCAAGCAGTTAATGCCTACGGATTCTCGAAACCAGCTGCATCAAATAAGAGTTATACAAAGACTGAATTAGCAACTGTTGCATCTTCACAAAACCGAGCAGTGCAAGTACTCCAGCTCAGCGACCTGCATGGTGCGATCGAAGTAGGAAACTCATTTGGCGCAGCACTCCTTACGAGTAACTGGGCTGCTGACCGCGCAGCAAATGTTGCAACTGTTGCTCTCTCATCGGGAGATAACATCGGTGCAGCACCACCAATTTCAACAGAGTTCGAAGAGCTTCCAACAATCGAAGCGCTCAATCTCGCAAAGCTTGATGTTTCCATATTGGGTAACCACGAGCATGATCGCAATCTCGACCACTTTAACAAAGTAATCGGAGCATCTGACTTCCAATGGGTAGTATCAAATTACAATCCAGATTCATTGGGTGTAATGAAGTCAGGAACCAAGAGTGTAAAGAACTACACAATTATTGATCGCGGAGGCGTCAAGATTGGAATTGTTGGCTCAAATACACCAGAAACAATCGAGCAAGTATTCCCAGGAAACCTTGATTACAAGGACGCTTCTGGAGCTAAGAAGACAATAACCATCAATCCAGGCGTTGCAGGTGTTAACAGTGCAATCAAAGAGGCAAAAGCCGCTGGCGCAGAAATGGTTATTGCTCTCCTTCACCAAGGTTGGTTGGAAAATGCCGATGGCACCGCTAAAGGCGACCTCAATCTCTTGGCTTCACAGATTAAGGGAGCCGTCGCAATCTATGGAGGCCATAGCCACCAGACATTCGCGTCAGTAATTCCAGGTTCAGCTCGTGTTGAACCGATCGTTCTTGGCCAGGTTCGTAACGCAGGTGTTGAGTACACACGTACCCAAATCTGCATGCGTGCAGGCAAAGTTGTCGGACATTCAATCCAGCATGTTCTAAAAGCTGCCGCCCCAACAGTTAACACCGGTGTTGTCAGCACTGTGACAACACAGGATGCAACAGCTGCTGCAATGGTAAAGAAGTACAAGGATCAACTTTCAGCCAAGCTTGATGTCAAGATTGGTCAAGTATCTGCAACGTTCCCACGCGGCGGATCACCAGCGGTAGAACGCTCAGGTGAAACACCAATGGGTAACTACATCGCAGATCTCATGCGTGCCAAGTACAAGACTGACTTTGCAATCCAGAATGGTGGCGGTATCCGCGATACATTCCCTGCAAAGACATACATACCAGCAGCAACAGGATTAGTTCGCACAGGAACTGGTGCACTCGATGTCACGCTTGGTGATGCATTTACCGTCTTCCCATTTGGAAATCAGGTCGCAACAACAGTCGTCACTGGTGCCAACCTTTGGAAAGCACTTGAAAACGGTGTCGGTGGAGCGTATCCAGGCGATGGTCGCTTCCCACAGATCTCTGGATTCAAGTTCACATTCGATTCATCGAAGCCAGTTGGTAGTCGAGTTGTTTCGGTGACAACTCTTGATGGAACAGCAATTGCTAAGGACAGCAAGGAATACTCACTCACCACACTTGATTTCTTAATCTACGGTGGCGATGGATATCTCAATGTGTTCTCTCCTGCACAAGCTAAGGTCAAGGGCGCTCTACTCGATATCTTCGTAGATGCACTCAAGGCTGATATGGCTGCTGGAAAGGTCACACAAGTTCCGGTAGCAGATGGCCGCACTAAGAAGGTTGGCTAAGCAGTTAAGTAGTTAAGTAAGAAGAAGGGGCGCTTGCGAGAAAT
>JBILXG010000071.1:0-4522 GCA_044369465.1 Candidatus Planktophila sp. | reverse complement strand
CACTCACCCATTGATGCAGAAATTCAACTTCGTATTGCCACAGCGTTCTTCGCCTATGCCGCTGGTGATGCCTTTGGTGTTCAGTACGAATTCAAAGATGAGTACCGTGTTGAAAGCTCGCTGAATGAGATTACTGATTGGCCGTTAGGTGGCGTGAGCGATGACACCTTGCTCACCCTGCTATCAATTAAGGCACTTGAATCACATACACCGACTGTTGCACGCACACGATTTATAGAGCTACTCAAAGAGAATCTTCCGGTTCTACGTGGGCTAGGTCCGACAACTAGAGCCGCAGTCGGACTTCCAGTTAAAGAATCAGAGGTTCACTTCATTGGTAACTCCAACGGTGCGATGATGCGGACCGCACTTCTAGGAATGGCATTTTCTGCCAAAGATGATGAGAATCGGAGGCAATGGATTTCTGAGATTGCGCGAGCAACACATTCCCATGAGCGAGCTATTGCAACTTCCCTCATTGCCTCAAAACTTTTCGCACAAGCCCTCCATGATCCGACTCTTGATCTGCTTCACATAGCCGAGAACGAGGCGAAAGAAATTGGCTATGAAGAATTCTTCGCTACGAACTTTGATGAGAAATCTCAAGTTTCGTTAGATCCTCTCCACACACTTAAGGCTGTGATTGCAATCGCCTCATCATCGACAACGGTCGAACAGTCCTACATCAGTGCCTGCGAACGAGGCGGAGATACAGATACCGTCAGCGCACTTGCGGGGGCACTTGTTTCACTTCGCTTTCCCGCTTCTCATGGCTTCTTTTCGATCCCTTGGGTTAATCAGGTGCAGTGGAGTGAGATTTCAGAGAGTGGCAAAGCACTTGAAATCATCTATCGCGCGCGCAACCATGCAGTCTGGATTGTGGGACCAGTTGCCTGGGATAGCGTGCGATATCACGATGGCCTCACTATTGAACGCCCTGGTGGTACAGGTGCCAATGTTGCAATTGCACTGGCGTCAACGGGTACGGCTGTGAACTTCGTCAGCTATCTCGGAGATGATGAACTCAGCCACAAACTCGATGTGCACCTCAAGGATTCAGATATATCCAACCTATATACGCCAATAATTCCCGGCCCAGTTTCACACGTCGCAATTCCTGTCGACGAAAAGGGTGAGCGCACGATCGTTGTGATTGCAGATGACAAGTTAGATCAGGTTTCGCTGAATGGTTTACCCATTCAGGCAGGTGACATTGTTGCCTTCGTCATTTGGAGAGATCATTTTGTAAAAGATTTAGAGATTGCCCAGAAGGCTGGCGCAATCACGGTGGTGGGATCGGCAGCGCTGACAGATGCGCAAGTACGTCACGCTGACTATCTCATTGGCTCACGAGAAGATTTCGAAGGTGCTTACTCCGTTGAACAATCTCTCACACGGTTTACCCATGTAGTTGTGACCAATGGTGCAGACGGTGCGACCTTCTACAGCGCGCAAGGCTCTATATTCCAACCAGCCGAAGTCGCTGAAGTGGTAGATACAACAGGTGCTGGTGATGCATTCTTATCTGCACTGCTTCACTATTTGGTGATCAATAAAGAGATTGATGCACAAGCGATGGCGTTGGCTGCGCGTTGGTCAGCGCTTACCGTTTCATCACAGGGTTCAATTCCGCCCCGTTTTGAGTAAGTGTGCTCTCGCGAATATAAAGTGGAAGTGATGTGTAGCCATGCTTTTCGCTGCGCCAATTACCACCTGTAACGCTCTCGCCAGTAATCAACGAGGTCCACTCTCCTTCAGGAAGGTAGAAATCGGCGACTCCATCTGAGTTAAATATCGGCGCAACAAGGATTGACTCCCCCAACATGTATTGACGATCAAGGTAGAGACATGAGGGATCTTCTGGAAATTCCATCATCATTGGGCGCATCATTGGTATTCCCTCACGATGGGCAATTTCAGCCATCTTCAAGATATATGGCATTAATGAAATCTTGAGATCGGTAAAGTATTTAGTGACAACACTTGCCTCATCATCGATAAGCCATGGAACACGATAAGAACCACTGCCATGTAAACGCGAGTGTGAAGAGAGAAGTCCAAAGGCAACCCAACGCTTAAAGACATCTGGGTTTGGAGTCCCCTCAAATCCACCAATGTCATGGCTCCAATATCCAAAACCTGAAAGAGCCATACTCAAACCACCGCGCAGTGTTCCCGCCATTGATTCGAAGGTAGATTCATTATCGCCACCCCAGTGAATCGGAAACTTTTGGCATCCGGCTGTGGCAGAGCGCGCAAAGACAACTGTCTCTTTATTTGGTTTACGCTCAAGAAGTTCGAAGACAGTTTTGTTATAGAGATACGGATAGTAATTGTGCATCCGCATCGGATCACTACCATCGCTGTAAATAACATCGGTAGGAATTCTTTCGCCGAAATCAGTCTTAAATGAATCAACGCCGATGTCAATAAGTTTCTGCAACTTGGATTGAAACCACGTGCAAGCGTCTGGATTGGTGAAATCTACAATCGCCATTCCTGGTTGCCACAAATCCCACTGCCAGACGCTGCCATCGGGGCGCTTGATCAGATAACCCTTCTCCTTCGCCTCAGCAAAGAGCGATGACATCTGCGCGATATATGGATTAGTCCAGACACAGACGCGATATCCCTTCTCGTGCAAACGTTTGATAAGTCCTGCAGGATCAGGAAAGACTTCGCTATCCCATTCAAAATCACTCCAGCTAAATTCCTTCATCCAGAAACAGTCGAAGTGAAATGCGCTTACCGGAATTTCACGCTCTGCCATGCCATCAAGGAATGAGTTAACGGTGGCTTCATCGTAACTAGTTGTAAATGATGTCGAGAGCCAGAGCCCGAAAGACCAATCAGGAACCTTCGCTGGTTTTCCTAAGAAGTCGGTGTAGCGCTTAATAATTTCGCGTGGATTTTTACCGTAGATAAAGAAGATTTCAAGCTCTTCACCCGGCACAGATATCTGCACCTTATCGACTACTTCAGTACCAATTTCCAAGCTGACCTTGCCTGTGTGATTGATAAACACTCCATAGCCGCGATTAGTCAGATAGAAGGGAATATTTTTGTAGGCCTGTTCAGATGCGGTGCCGCCATCTTCATTCCAGATTTCAATTACTTGGCCATTTTTAACAAAGGGTGTGAAGTGCTCACCAAGGCCATAAACCAATTCACCGACAGCTAAATTAAGTTGAATATTGATATAGGGATCGCCGTTGTGGTTCATCCAGGCAATACCTTTATCTGCGACGCGAGTGAGGTGTTTACCTTCTGCACTAATATCTAAATGAAAAGCTTCACCTTGCGTAATTGAAGCAGTGAGGTCGGCGTTTTTGATTGAATAGTGAGAACCATCTTGAGAAAGCTGAGGAATACTTGAATCCTCCGCCAATTCAAAGTGCGGACCTCGATCAATTCCGCCTTCATGGTGCGTCACTTTCATGCCGATGATGTTGGCCATCGGTGAATGCAAACGCGTTGTAATTAACGGGATATTGAGGGTATCTCCACGATCTGCAATTACCTTGCTCGGTGCATAGATTGTGAGTCCAGAATCAGTGCGATCAATGCGATGAGCAGTCTTACCGTAGTAAGCGCGCACACCTTCGCGAAGAAGCCAGAAACCGTTGGTAAAGCGCATGAGAGAAGGGTTTAGCCCTTGACTCCCATGAGATGCTCGAGTGCGAGTTGATCGAGCGCTTCGTAGTGGTAACCGCGAGCTCCCGCTGCTTCAACATCAAAGGCTTCAGGTTCTGTCAGTGACTTCCATGTCTCACCCGCTGCAAGTGTTGGCTCGGCAAGACCAGGAATATTTGATTCCTTCATTGCAGCGATAACGCGTGGGTCGCTACGGAATGCCAGTGCGCGCTCCTTAAGTAGCAAGTAGGTACGCATATTTGCAGTTGCTGACTCCCAGACTCCTTTGTCGCTTTCAGTACGTCCTGGCTTGTAGTCAAAGTGCTTAGGACCTGAGTACTTGTAGCTCTCAAGAAGATCTACAAGGAAGAAGGCTGATTTGAGATCGCCATGGCCGAAGACAAGATCCTGATCATACTTTGGACCGTGCTGACCATTGAGATCGATATGGAATAGCTTTCCATGCCAGAGTGCTTGTGCAATTCCATGCACAAAGTTCAGACCTGCCATCTGCTCGTGACCAACTTCTGGATTAAGTCCGACAAGTTCTGGACGATCTAGTGAGTTGATAAATGCGAGCGCGTGGCCAATTGTTGGCAAGAAGATATCTCCACGTGGCTCATTTGGCTTTGGTTCAATAGCAAACTTAATCTTGTAACCGTTATCGGTTACGAACTCACCAAGAATATTAAAAGCTTCACGGAAGCGATCGAGTGCAACGTAGGCATCCTTTGCGCCATCAGATTCTGCACCTTCGCGTCCACCCCAACATACATATGTCTCTGCGCCAAGTTCAACGGCGAGTTCAATATTGCGCATTACTTTGCGGATCGCATAGCGACGAATATCGCGATCATTAGATGTGAATGCACCATCTTTAAAGACTGGG
>JBILXG010000070.1:0-4575 GCA_044369465.1 Candidatus Planktophila sp. | reverse complement strand
CGCCAGATTAAAGGCGGTGTGATGGGCGAGTGAAACCGCAACAGAAGTTGCAATCGCACCTAACCACCACGTGAGTGGATGGAATGTTCGCTTCATCGATCTAGCAGTTACTTGTTCAACAGCGCAGTAGGTGTAGGAATTTCTACACCACACTCTTTACGCGGATATCCGGCAAGTCCACAAATCAGCCCCGACTTATCGCCACGAACTCGAACGACTTTTCCGAGCACATCAATGCCCTGTGCTTTTTTATCAATGGTGATGCAGCGCTTAACAGTTCGCAGCGGCTTCTCTCCAGAGGGCGCTAAGTAGGCTGCACCGAAGTCAATGACAATTCCAATTCTTTTCTTGCCTGAAACAGGACGGGTCTTACCGCAAATTGATTGAAAGTCTGGAAGTACAGATGGAGAGGTTGCATCTGGAATAGCTTCACTTGAAAATGTGAATGCCCAACCTTCTACAGATCCATCTGCGATATCCACTGTTGGACCTGTCATTGCAGCTGTCCATGTTGTTGCTTTAGGCGCTGCTTGGAAATAACCCCAGTAGCGATAGCCGGTTCCTGCTGCTTGTGCTGGAGTAATTGTCGCTGCAAGTAAAGCTAGAGATGCTAGTACTGCAAATTTTTTCTTCATTTATCTGGAGCTCCTCATTGTGTGAGAGTCTCACAGGGGTAGCTCCTAGAAATAGCGAATACACGCTTGACTTTGGACTACTCCCCGCAAACCTCGGCGGGTGTTGGTCAACGTTCTTAGGTAGGTAATCCGACTTCGAGCGCGAACGCCCTTACGGTTGCGGGTCAGCGTCGGATTTGCACCGAACTTCCCCTACAAAAGAACTCGTATTAAGTTGTTTGCCTACCTTAGGGGAAGTTAGAACTTTTCTCCTATAGCCACGCCAGGCTTTGGCGCACGCATACGGCGCATCTGTGTTGAACGCAGCCAGCCGTACATAGATAGACCCTTAGGTGATTCATTCGGGAAGCGCGCGATAACTTCGCGCTTGATCTTTCGTCCAAGAAGAATGCCATCAATGACAGAAGCAAAGAGAACTGTGTACATCAACACCACTCCGATGACTGCAGCTGCAGCAACCGGAACGAGTGAAACGATAAGAACGAGTGCAATTACCGGTAGAAAGTATTCGCCGATTGAACGGCGTGAATCTACATAGTTTCTTACAAATTTCTTTAGTGGGCCACGATCGCGCATCGGAAGTGCGTTCTCGTCACCGCGGAGATATGCCTCGCGTTGAGCCATTCGAAGAACACGAGCAGCGGACTTTTGTCGCGCCTTCTCTTCCTTGGAACGAGCAGGAGCGAGGGATGAAACCTTGCGAGCAGATTCTGCATCTTTGCGCTTCGGAGTTGGACGCCCCTTCTTCTGAGGGCTCTTTTGATCTGGAGATTCGTTGCTCATGGGTGGACTATAGAGCGAGCATTCGCTCAAGTGCTAGTTGAGAGAATTTTTTCACCTTGGCATCGACAGTTATTTGATTGACTACATGGCCAGCGACCAAAGATTCCATAGCCCAGACTAGGTGGGGGAGATCAATACGGTTCATGGTCGAGCAGTAGCATAAAGTTTTATCGAGGAAGACGATCGTCTTATCTGGGTGGGCTTTGGCTAAGCGCGAGACGAGATTGAACTCGGTGCCGATAGCCCAGGCACTGCCCACAGGTGCCGCCTCAATAGTCTTGATAATAAACTCAGTACTCCCAACGACGTCGGCATTGGTTACGACTTCATGGGTGCACTCCGGGTGTACAAGAATTTTTACTCCAGGAATGCGAGATCGCACGTCATCTATGGATTCTTTAGAGAAACGACCGTGCACCGAACAGTGGCCACGCCAAAGAATGACCTTCGCGTTCTTGATTTCACTCTCGGTGAGACCACCCATTGGCTTCCACGGGTTCCATAAGACGCAATCTTCTAGTGAAAGCCCGAGGCTTTTCACCGCAGTATTTCTTCCAAGATGTTGATCTGGGAGAAAGAGAACTTTCTCTCCTTGAGTAAATGCCCAATGCATCGCAGATTGCGCATTGGAAGATGTGCAGACTGTTCCTCCATGTTCGCCAGTAAATGATTTGATTGCTGCAGATGAATTCATATAGGTGACTGGAATTGTTGAGCTAGCAACACCTAACTCAGTCAAAGTTTTCCAGCACTCATCGACTTGAGAAGCTGTTGCCATATCCGCCATGGAACATCCGGCAGCTAAATCAGGAAGGATAACTTTCTGGCGATCGCTAGTGAGAATGTCAGCGCTCTCGGCCATGAAGTGAACCCCGCAGAAAATTACATACTCAGCAGTGCTCTGTGCTTGTGCAGCTTGTGCCAACTTAAAAGAATCACCTGTGATATCTGCGAACTCGATAACCTCATCACGTTGATAGTGATGGCCCAACACGATGGCTCGATCGCCAAGGGCGGCGCGCGCTGCCTTCGCCCGAGAAACGAGATCTGGGTCGCTTGCTGCTGGAATCTCACCCGCACAGGTCACTCCACGTTCAGAGAGCGGGTCAGAACCGCTCCCGAGTAGTAGGAGATTGGTCACGGTAGAAGATGACATGGATCTATTCTCGCCTATAAAAGTCGCAGATGCGAAGTGACGCGGGTACTCTTCACCTATGACAACACAAGACACAACATCGACCACCACCAGCATCTCTCTTACCGATGGGGCAGCAGCCAAGGTTGCAGCACTATTGGCGCAAGAAGGCGCTGACGACCTCTACCTTCGTGTCGAGGTTCAGCCAGGTGGATGTTCAGGTCTTCGCTATCAGCTCTTCTTTGATAATCGTGAACTCGAAGGCGATGTCGTCCGCATGTTTGGCACAGTCAAGGTTGTCACTGGAAAGCTCAGCGATCCATATTTGATGGGTGCAACTATTGATTTCGTGGACACTATCGAAAAGCAAGGCTTCACTATCGATAATCCAAATGCGCAGGGTTCTTGTGCCTGCGGTGATTCTTTCAACTAAACGCCACATTTACTTCTAGTTACTTGTAGATTCTCGCCCTATGAAGATAGGCGTCGCAGGCTCGGTCGGTCGCGACCACATCATGACTTTCCCAGGAAAGTTTTCCGACTCAGTAGTTGTTGGCTCTCTTGAGAAGATCTCGCTCTCGTTCTTAGTCGATGGGTTAGAAGTTCGCCGCGGAGGATGCGCTGCAAATATCTGTTTCGGATTGGGAGTGCTAGGGCACAAACCGCTCCTCATCGCAGCGGTTGGAAAAGATTGGCCAGATTACAACGCATGGCTCACACGCCATGGGGTTGATACTTCTCATGCACTTGTCTCCACAACACAATTCACCGCACTCTTTACCGTCACAACCGATTCTGAGCACAATCAATTTGCTTCGTTCTTTCCTGGAGCAATGTCCGAGGCTCGAGATATCGAATTGCAACCGATCATAGATAAAGAAGGAAACCTAGATCTCTTAGTGATTTCACCTGATGATCCGGCGGCGATGTTGCGGCACACCCAGGTCGCGCTATCGAAAGGTATTCCAGTCCTGGCTGATCCCTCACAACAGATGGCTCGTTTATCAGGAGATGAAATTAAAGTCCTTATTGATGGAGCTACCTATCTTTTCCTTAACGAGTATGAACTCGCACTTGCCATTCAGAAGACTGGGTGGAGCGATGACGAGATCCTTGACCGAGTTAAGTACCGAGTTGTCACTCTTGGTGCAGCAGGTTCACGCGTTGAAGGTCGAGGCGTTTCAACAATTACTGTGACCTGCCCGCAAGAGAAAGCAAAGGTCGATCCGACTGGAGTGGGCGATTCGTTTAGAAGTGGTTTTGTTGCTGGTCTTGCTTGGGGTCTTTCACATGAGCGATGCGCACAATTGGGATCACTCCTTGCCACTTACGTTATTGAGACGATGGGCACTCAGGAGTACAACTTTACAGCGACCGAGTTTCTTGATCGATTTGAAGTCGCCTATGGGGCAGATGCCAGATCAGAAGTTGCTGCACACTTCCACTAAAGCCTTAACAAGTGCGTCAATATCTGCCTCGGTGTGATCTTCGCGAAGAGTAAATCTCAAGGACCCTTCAGTAGGTAGACCCATCGCACCCAGGACGTGGCTAGGCGCTAAATCTGCTGGTGAACAGGCAGATCCGGCATCGACTGAGATCGAGCGTGCCTCGAGCTCTCGAACAAGCATTTCGCTTATGGTTCCGGGAATCACAATTGTTTGAAAGTTTGAAAGTGAATGTGAGCCCTGGCCAACAACTATCGCAGATGGAATTGCGGCAGATATCTTTTGGCGAAGATAGAGATTAAGCGAATTGATCTTGCCGACATCTTCTTTGAAGTTTTCAATGGCAGCAGCGGCTCCGAGTAAGAGCGGCAGGGAATATCCACCAGGAGTTCTTATCGGTGCAATGTGGGGAAGTGGGTAACGCCATTGTTCCGAGTTTGCTATCGCCATAATCGAAAGGCCAGCGGGTCCACCCCAAGCTTGGGCCGCGAAAATTGCTCCATCCCAGTCTTCACCCAATGCAATGCGCGAACCTGAGTACGTTGCATCAAGAACAACCATCTTCGCCTTCTGCTTT
>JBILXG010000069.1:0-4720 GCA_044369465.1 Candidatus Planktophila sp. | reverse complement strand
GGAATGTTGTGCGTGATTCTGATTGTGTCTGCTCAAGGAATGCGCGACGTGAAAGAACAACGTTATTACGGTTCTTATCGAGCTCGATGATGCGGGCTTCAACCTGCTTGCCGATGTATGGAGTTAAATCGCGGACGCGACGCATTTCAACCAAAGATGCTGGCAAGAAGCCACGCAATCCGATATCAACGATAAGTCCACCCTTAACAACTTCAATAACAGTTCCGACGACAACTTCGTCGCGTTCCTTCTTGCCTTCGATCTCTCCCCATGCACGCTCATACTGAGCACGCTTCTTAGAGAGGATGAGGCGTCCTTCTTTATCTTCCTTCTGAAGAACAAGAGCTTCTACCTTGTCGCCGACCTTAACAATGTCATTTGGATCTGCATCGTGGCGGATTGAGAGTTCGCGGGAAGGAATTACGCCTTCTGTTTTGTACCCAATATCAAGAAGTACTTCTTCGCGATCTACTTGAACGACTGTACCTTCGACGAGGTCTCCGTCGTTGAAATTTCTAATTGTGCCTTCGATTGCTGCAAGAAAATCTGCTGCTGATCCGATGTCATTTACTGCAATTACTGGTGATGTAGACAAGTGAGCTCCGTAGGGATAGAAAGTAATAGGACTCAAGCGATTTGCCTGAAGAACGGGTGAAGCGTACGGGGGTGAGGTCACGCGGGGCAAATCCGAGCGTAGAATGATCGATCTATGAAGCGCTATCGAGAACTCTTTGCCTTCCCTCAAGTCATCACATTAGGAATAGCAGCATTCCCAGCACGAATCGCCTACGGAATGATCGGTCTAGGTATCTTTTTCAAAGCTGAGCAAGAGACCGACTCTGTAGCCATCGCAGGTTTTGCTATTGGACTTTATTCCCTGGCTAGCTCCCTGACCGCAGGAATACGTGGATCCGTGATGGATCGATGGGGTCAGAAGTGGACGCTTAGAATTTTGGTTCCAGCTTACGCGGCGATGATTCTCGGGTTGAATTCCATGGAGACTTCACGAAGCATTCTGATTACAACATTTATCTTGGGAATTACTTCTCCACCCATTAACTTATCTGTACGACCTCTTTGGAAAGATTTAGTTCCTCAGACGTATCTTCGAACTGCATACGCCTTTGACTCGGCAATGATGAGTGCAACGAGCGTTGTTGGCCCCGTCATCGTCACTTCGCTTGCACTTTCTAGCCGACCACATCTCGCACTGGATACAGTCGCCGCACTCATTTTTACAGGCGGTGTCGCACTCGGCCTTACTCGAGTTTCGCGGAATTGGGTTCCAGAGAAGAAGATAAAGGGTCAAGGCAATCTTCTTTCAAACCGTGCAATGCAATTACTCATGTTTGAAGGTTGCTTCATCGGTTTCGGATGGGGAGTCTTTGACGTTGCCGTACCTGCATTTGCAACACAAGAGGATGTTCAGCATCGCGTGGCTTGGATCTTTGCTGCATTTGGAATTGCAACTGTCGTCGGAGGTTTACTCGGTGGCTTAGTCTCGAAGAAGTTAGCACCACTACCAGCGCTGCGTCGCGCTTACTTTTTCTGGCTTCTTACCTGCATCCCAGTTGCCTTTACATATCCAGATTGGACAATGGCATTAGTAGGCGCGTCAATTGGCTTTGTTGGTGGAGCGGTTCAAGTCTTTTACTTTGAAGTGTTGGAAGCGGTTCGCCCTAAAGGGTCGCAGACATCATCCCTAGGTTGGATTTGGAGCGTTGAAGGTTCTTTTATGGCGGTAGGCGCTGCTGTTGGTGGAGTTGTCTCCGAGTATGCCTCGCCGCGAATCGGTTTAGCGATGCTTCCGCTGATGCTATTTTTTGGTTTCATAATTCTTAGCGTTGGCAAAGGTCGACTTGTCGCTGCCAATGATCTACCAACTGATGAAGAAGACCTTGCGGCAATGGAAGATAACTCAAACCTCAATACTTAGAAGTTAATGAGCAGCTTCGTTCCAACTCTTTCCGACTCCCACATTGACATCTAGTGGTGCTTTCAGAGGATATGCATTTCCCATTTCGCGACGAAGAATCTCAGTAGCGGCATCGATTTCTTCCGTGACGCTTTCCAAAATCAACTCATCATGAACCTGCAAGAGCAATCGTGATCGCAACCCTTCGGCGACTAGGGCTTTCTGCACGTTAAGCATCGCTAACTTAATAATGTCGGCAGCCGAGCCTTGTATTGGTGCATTGAGCGCCATGCGCTCGGCAATTTCGCGACGAGCACGATTGTCTTGCATAAGGTCTGGCAAATATCTGCGTCGACCCAATACGGTTTCGGTGTATCCCACCTTGCGCGCTTCCTCGACAACGTTCTTTAAATAATCTCTAATGCCTCCAAAGCGCAGAAAGTAACGATCCATTAAGTCTTGCGCCGCCGGTGGTGAGAGATCGAGTTGTGCGGCAAGTCCGTACGAGCTAAGTCCATAAGCAAGGCCGTAGGACATTGCCTTTATCTGGCGACGCATCTCTGGATCTACATCAGTAGGAGCAACGCCAAAAACTTCCGCTGCAACGGTTGCGTGTAGATCTTCCCCTGATGAGAAGGCTTCAAGGAGATGTGCATCATTTGATAAGTGAGCCATGATGCGCATTTCGATCTGACTGTAATCAGCAGTAATCAGTTGATCAAAGCCCTTGCCCGCAATGAAGCAATCACGAATCTTGCGCCCCTCTTCGGTGCGCACGGGGATATTCTGCAGATTTGGACCGACGGATGAGAGTCGACCTGTTGCAGTAACTGTCTGAGCAAAGTGAGTATGAATACGTTGGTCTGTTGCAATCTCTGCAATCAAACCCTCAATAGTTGTTGCCAGCTTCTTAGTTTCGCGAATTCGAAGCAGTGCTGCCAGTACTGGGTGTTGTGACTTCGCAAAGAGCCAAGCAAGAGCTTCGGCATCGGTAGTAAATCCTGTCTTAATCTTCTTTGTCTTCGGCAATCCAAGCTCTTCAAAGAGCACTACCTGCAATTGCTTGGGAGAAGCGACATTAAACTCATGTCCGACAGAATCGTGGGCAATCTTGGTCTGTGTGGCCACTTCAGATTCAAAGAAGATGAGTAATTCGTTGAGCTTCTTACTATCAACGGCCACTCCCCTGCGTTCCATGACTGCAAGCAGGTGCGCGATGGGAAGTTCGAGGTCGTAGAGAAGACCCTCAACCCTGCGGGATTTCAGCTCTTGATCTAATGAAGTTCTTAACGTGAAGAGATGTGAGGCGATAGATGCCACTGAACTCTCCGAAGATGTCAGATCTAACGTCGAACCATCTCCATAGCGTTCAAGGAGATCAGTAATTTCGTGAGTGCGAACGCCAGGGTTGAGGACATAGGCCGCAAGACTGGTGTCAAAGACAATGCCCTCGATCTCGCTGATCCGAGAAAGTGTCTTACCGTCATGAACTATCTTGGCAATATCTGCATCCGCACCCCACGAGCCAATATCACTGGAGTGGACGACATAAACTTCATCCGGAGATAACGCGACGGAGTAACGGTGCAATACCTCGTCGGAGATTTCATAAGAGAGCGCGATCTCCCCAACGTGTTTAGCAATCTTGGCACTCATCTCGGTGGGAGTTAGAACCTTCTGATCGAGTTCACGCGAGAAGAGTGACGTCGCTACTGGAGCATGATCCTTTGATCCCGCGACTGCGATTGCCGAGAGTCGATCTTTGAGCGTTCTAAATTCGAGTGTTTCAAGAAGCGGTGCAAGGTCTGAAAGCTCGACACCAGTCCATGCAAGTGCCGCGGGATCAGCCTCAATCTCAACTGAATGGACCAATTGCGTCAGCTCGCGATTGCGCTTAACGCTTTCAATGTTCTCACGTAAGGCGATACCAACTTTGCCTGCGACTTCATCCGCTTTTTCCAGCAACTTCTCCAA
This sequence comes from Candidatus Planktophila sp., assembly GCA_044369465.1. Taxonomy (GTDB): domain Bacteria; phylum Actinomycetota; class Actinomycetes; order Nanopelagicales; family Nanopelagicaceae; genus Planktophila. The sequence goes on along the minus strand of JBILXG010000069.1, from coordinate 831 downwards.
AGATCCATACTCAATAATCCACTTTGCTGCAGTCTTCTCGCCCACACCTGGAATAGATGGCAAGTTATCGCTTGGATCTCCACGTAGCGCAGCAAAATCTGGGTACTGAGAAGGTGTCATCTGGTACTTATCGATGACAGCCTGTGGCGTCATTCGCGACATCTCACTTACTCCGCGCTTTGGATATAAAACAGTTATCGAATCAGTAACTAGCTGAAAACTATCTCGATCTCCCGTGCAGATCAGAACTTCAAAACCATCTCTCTCCGCTCGCGTTGCAAGGGTCGCAATAATGTCATCAGCCTCAAAACCCTCAACGGAAAATTGGGTAATGCCAAAACCTTTAACCAAATCGTTGAGATAAGACATTTGAGAACGAAATTCATCGGGAGTCTTGGCTCGATTTGCCTTGTAATCAGGAAAAATTTCAGTTCTAAATGTCTTTCGTGAGACGTCAAATGCAACCGCAACATGGGTTGGTTTCTCATCTTTGAGTAGCGAGATCAACATCGTGGCAAAGCCATAGATTGCATTGGTGTGCTGACCCGTTGCAGTAGTGAAGTTCTCCGCTGGTAGCGCAAAGAATGCTCGATAGGCCATCGAGTGACCGTCAATAAGAAGGAGTCTCTTCTCGTTCTTGGCCATGGCCCTTATCTTAGGTATAAACTCCCCAACTATGACGCAACCAAATTTCCTTGACATTGTTCGTGAGCGCGGCAGCGGAGCACTCGATAAGAAGATGGGGATCGAAATCCTCGAAGCTTCTCCTGAAAGACTCGTTGGACGCATGCCTGTCGAAGGAAATACTCAACCAATCGGTCTTCTGCATGG
>JBILXG010000160.1:0-4841 GCA_044369465.1 Candidatus Planktophila sp. | reverse complement strand
GAAGTACTTCGTGCAAAGCCAAACTCTTCAAAGGGTCGCTATATACAGAAGGCAGTTGTTTCAACAACGATGGGACCTGGAATCGCAGTAGATCCAAACCTCGTTCGTGAGCCATCTGCTAATTAATTTCTTCAAGCAATACCCGGCTATCTTGAGACTTGCTCGTTAAAGTCTCTGCGATTAGCCGGGTATTGCTTTTCTCCACCGAGAGCTGGATTTTTTAACCACTTAGGCTGCGAATTGAGTCAGTGAAACTCTTTACATAAAAGTTGGAAGAAACTAGATTGCCCTTGTTATGTTAAAAGGAATTGATTCACGGATAAATGCCGATTTGGTCTATGTGCTTGCAGCGATGGGCCATGGCGATCAGATAGCGATTGTTGATAGAAACTATCCAGCAACATTTGATGCACGGTCATCGAAGTTAGTGCGTTATGACGGTGTGAATTCAATTGAAATGCTCAAGATGATTTTAAGTTTGATGCCTTTAGACACTTTTGTAGAGTCACCTGTATTTACTATGCAGGTAGTTGGTAAACCAGATGAAATTCTTCCGTTTCATAAAGAAGGCCAGGAAATTTGCAGCAAAGTCGAAGGTAGAGACATCTCTGTAACTTCCCTAGAACGCTCTGATTTCTATGATCGTGTCAGATCATGTTTTGCCATCGTGAGCACTTCTGAAGATCGGCCATACGGGAATCTCATCTTGGTAAAGGGAGTTCTCTAATCCCGAGCCATGGGTCTGGCTTACCTGCCGATCACGCTCAATTTGACCCGAAAAGCGGGGAAGCCTTAAAGTTGCCCCATAACCAAAGACCGCAGGTCGTCTCTCGCAAGAGTTTCGATAATTGAGGAATCTCAGCCCGCGTAGGTGTTCACGTTAATCCGTGCGCTCTTACGCGTCACGGATTTTTTCTTTTATATCCCAAGGTCACAATGTAAAAGGAAAGGTGAACCGAATGGCTCGCCCAGATAAAGAAGCATCAGTTGCAGAACTGACGGAAGACTTCCGTACAGCTAATGCAACATACCTCACCGAATATCGCGGTCTCACCGTGACTTCGATGAAGCAATTGCGTCGCTCACTTGGTGCTGACACCAAGTACGCAGTTGTAAAGAACACCCTCACAAAGATTGCAGCAAAGGGCGCTGGCGTTGAGATCTCTGATGATCTTCTCACCGGTCCATCTGCTCTTGCTTTCGTCAAGGGAGATCCAATTGATGCAGCTCGTAACCTCAAGAACTTCCAGAAGGAGAACCCACTTCTTGTTATCAAGGGTGGAATCTACGAAGGAAAGCTTGTAACAACAGCTGAAATCATGAAGCTTGCAGATCTCGAATCTCGCGAGGTTCTCTTGGCAAAGCTTGCTGGTGCAATGAAGGGATCGCTTGCTAAGGCAGCGCGAGTCTTCGATGCACTTCGCATCAAGATGGAGGCGGGTGCACCTGCAGCCGCTCCAGTAGCTCCAGTAGCTCCAGTAGCGGAAGCAGCTCCAGCTGCTGAAGCAACACCAGAAGAAACACCAGAAGTTGTCGCTGAAGTTGCTGCTGAAGCAACAGATGCAGCAGAAACTCCAGCGGAATAGAAAAGGAAAATAGAAAAATGGCAAAGCTCTCACAAGCAGATTTGATGTCACAGTTCAAGGAAATGTCACTTGTTGAACTCTCAGAGTTCGTTAAGGCATTCGAAGAAGAATTCGATGTCACAGCAGCAGCTCCAGTAGCAGTTGCAGCAGCAGGTGGCGCAGCAGCAGGTGGCGCAGCAGATTCAGGTCAGGATGAGTTCACACTTATCCTCGAAGATTCAGGCTCACAGAAGATTGCTGTTATCAAGGAAGTTCGCAACATCAATTCAAGCCTCGGCTTGAAGGAAGCGAAGGATCTTGTAGATGCAACTCCTGCAACCTTGATCGAAAAGGGCAAGAAGGAAGATGTAGACAAGGCAAAGGCAGCTCTCGAAGCAGCTGGCGCGAAGGTTACAGTTAAGTAATTTCTTCAGGGCGAACCCCAGAGGGTCCGGCTGCGAAATCCCCAAGAAGGATTTCTCTGCTCGAACCCACTGGGGTTTTCTCATTTCAGGGGTAACTCAAACCTGAAACCTTCACAGGTGGGGGAGGAAACCCATGACAAGGCTGGGATTTAGGGGTATAAGACCCCGGTTGGACAGGGTCGGGGGGTGGGAGATATCCTGACCCTTCGCAGAAATCTTCTATGGTCAGGGCATATAGCGGCTGAGACCTAATAGTTGTGCGTCCCCAGGTTTGTGTAACAACAAACTAAAAATCTTTGTCTGAAAGGACATCTCTTGGCCGCGAAGAAAAACTCAGTAGCTCCACGTCGTATCTCATTCGCCAAGATTCGCGAACCGCTTGAAGTTCCTAACCTCCTTGCTCTCCAAGTTGAGAGTGTTGACTGGTTGTTGGGTAACGAAGCATGGCGCGCGCGTCTAGCTGAAACCACAAATACAAACCGTGGTGAACTCCCATCAAAGTCAGGTCTCGAAGAAATCTTTGAAGAGATTTCACCAATCGAAGACTTCCAAGGTTCAATGTCGCTCTCATTCCGCGACCACCGTTTTGAGCCACCTAAGTATTCAATCGAGGAGTGCAAAGAGCGCGATATGACTTACGCGCAACCACTTTTCGTTACCGCTGAATTTACAAATAACGAGACTGGTGAAATTAAGTCACAGACAGTCTTCATGGGCGATTTCCCTGTGATGACACCTCGTGGAACATTTGTTATCAACGGTACAGAGCGCGTAGTTGTTTCACAGCTTGTTCGCTCACCTGGTGTTTACTTCGAACGCACAATTGAGAAGACATCAGATAAAGATATTTTCTCTTCAAAGATCATCCCAAGCCGCGGCGCTTGGTTGGAATTTGAAGTTGATAAGAAGGATTTCGTTGGCGTTCGTATTGATCGCAAGCGTAAGCAGTCAGTAACAGTTTTCCTTAAGGCTCTTGGTTGGACTGAAGAGCAGATTCTTGAAGAGTTCGGCGATTTCGAATCAATGCGCCAAACACTTGAGAAGGACACTGTTAAGACACAAGATGAAGCGCTACTAGATATCTACCGCAAGCTTCGTCCTGGTGAGCCTCCTACAAAGGAAGCTGCGCAGAATTTGATCGAAAATCTTTACTTCAACGCAAAGCGTTATGACTTGGCCAAGGTCGGACGCTTTAAGGTGAATAAGAAGCTCGGTCTCGAACTAGAACTTTCACAGAGCATGCTCACCATCTCTGACATCGTCGCAACACTTCGCTACCTCGTAGCGTTGCACCGCGGTGATCTCACAATGGATTACGGCCGTGAAGTTCGCGTTGAGAAGGACGATATCGATCACTTCGGTAACCGTCGTCTTCGCACAGTCGGTGAATTGATTCAGAACCAGGTTCGAATCGGTCTCTCACGCATGGAGCGCGTTGTTCGTGAACGTATGACAACTCAAGATGTTGAGGCAATTACTCCTCAAACGTTGATCAACATCCGTCCGGTTGTTGCATCAATCAAGGAGTTCTTCGGAACTTCTCAGTTGTCACAGTTCATGGATCAGACAAACCCATTGTCAGGACTTACACATAAGCGTCGTCTTTCAGCGCTTGGACCTGGTGGTCTTTCACGTGACCGCGCAGGCTTTGAAGTTCGTGACGTTCACCCATCTCACTACGGACGTATGTGCCCAATCGAAACTCCTGAAGGACCAAACATCGGTCTTATCGGTTCGCTTGCAACATATGGTCGCGTAACTGCATTTGGATTTATCGAGACTCCATACCGCAAGGTTGTTAAGGGTCGCGTTACAGATCAGGTTGATTACCTCACCGCTGATGAAGAAGATGAGCACATCATCGCTCAGGCAAATGCGCCTTTGACAGAAGATAACCACTTCGCAGAAGCACGTGTACTTGTTCGTCGTCGTGGTGGAGAAGTTGAATACATCATCGCTGACGAAGTTGATTACATGGACGTTTCACCACGTCAGATGGTTTCTGTAGCGACAGCGATGATTCCATTCCTTGAGCACGATGATGCTAACCGCGCACTCATGGGTTCTAACATGATGCGTCAGTCAGTACCTTTGATGCGTGCAGAAGCTCCACTTATCGGTACCGGTATGGAGTTCCGTGCAGCAGTAGATGCTGGCGATGTTGTTCTTGCAACTAAGCCTGGTGTTGTTACAGAGGTAGATGCAGATTCAGTCAAGGTAATGGCCGATGACGGTACTTATCAGACATATTCAGTTTCAAAGTTCACACGTTCTAACCAGGGAACTTCATACAACCAGAAGGTTGTTGTAAGCACTGGTCAGAAGGTTGAAGTTGGATCTGTAATCGCAGATGGACCATGTACCGAAAACGGTGAAATGGCTCTCGGAAAGAACCTCTTGATTGCATTTATGTCATGGGAAGGTCACAACTATGAGGATGCGATTATTCTTTCGCAGCGCCTTGTACAAGATGACGTTCTGACATCAATCCACATTGAAGAGTACGAAGTAGATGCTCGCGATACCAAGCTTGGTGCCGAAGAGATCACTCGCGATATTCCTAACGTTTCAGAAGAAGTTCTTGCTGATCTAGATGAGCGCGGAATTATCCGTGTTGGCGCTGATGTAGTTCCTGGCGACATCTTGGTTGGAAAGGTAACTCCTAAGGGAGAAACCGAACTCACACCTGAAGAGCGCTTGCTCCGTGCAATCTTTGGTGAGAAGGCTCGCGAAGTTCGCGATACATCTCTCAAGGTTCCACACGGTGAGTCAGGCAAAGTTATCGGCGTAAAGATCTTCGAATCAGAAGAAGGCTTCGAGTTGCCAGCAGGCGTTAACCAATTGGTTCGCG
>JBILXG010000007.1:0-15219 GCA_044369465.1 Candidatus Planktophila sp. | reverse complement strand
TTTCGCTCATTATGCGTGCGTCCCTTCAAGTGGGAAATTACCGAGCTGGATCGTAGGGCGAGCATTTAACGCTGCTTTTTCGACTTCCTTGATCACTGCTTCGCGATTAGGTCCAAGAGTTGTATTGCTAATCTGTTCGTGCAATTTGATGATTGCATCCATCAACTGCTCTGGACGCGGTGGGCAACCTGGAAGATAAATATCTACAGGAACGACGTGATCGACTCCCTGAACAATTGCATAGTTGTTAAACATTCCACCTGAAGATGAACATGCACCCATTGCGATAACCCATTTTGGCGCAGTCATTTGATCGTAAATCTGACGAAGCACTGGCGCCATCTTCTGTGAAACGCGACCGGCAACGATCATCAAATCTGCTTGACGAGGAGATGCGCTAAAGCGCTCCATTCCAAAACGAGAGATGTCATGCTTTGGTGAAGAACCAACTGCCATCATTTCGATTGCACAACACGCTAGACCAAAAGTGGCTGGCCAGAGTGAGCTCTTACGCATGTATCCGGCGAGACCTTCAACTGTTGAGAGAAGAACTCCGCTTGGTAATTTATCTTCAAGACCCATGACTTAATCCCATTCCAATCCACCGCGTCGCCAGACGTACGCAAAAGCGATAAAGACCGTTCCAATAAAGATTGCCATTTCAACTAATCCAAAGAGTCCGAGCTGATCAAATGTGACAGCCCATGGATAGAGGAAGACGATTTCAATATCGAAGACGATGAAGAGCATTGCTGTAAGGAAGTACTTAACTGGAAAGCGTCCACCTTCGAGAGCTTGCGGTGAAGGTTCGATTCCGCACTCGTACGCTTCTTGCTTAGCGCGGTTGTAGCGAGCAGGTCCGGTGACTGCTGCGATGCCAACGGAGAAGGCGGCAAAGCCAAAGCCGATTGCAAAGAGAATCAGGATTGGGACGTATGGATTAGCGCTCACGGGGCGTAAGTCTAGGCGGTGGCAGACAGTGCAGCAGAACGGCTACGGCGCTACAGCCATGTGAATTGCCACAACTCCGCCGGTCAGATTCTTCCAACCCACCTGAGTCCACCCCGCATCGACAATCTGGGAGGCGAGCGCCTTCTGATCTGGCCAGGCCCGAATCGAATCGGCTAGGTAGATATAGGCATCAGGGTTTGAAGAGGTCTTGCCAGCGATAAAGGGCAGGGCGCGCATCAAATAGTTCATATAGATAGCCCTAAATGGTGCAAAGGTGGGGCTGGAAAATTCAACGACGACTAGGCGTCCCCCAGCCTTGACCACCCGACGGGCCTCAGCCAGCGCCTTGGCGGTGTTCTGGGTGTTACGCAGGCCAAAAGAGATAGTAAAGAGGTCAAAGGAGTTATCTTCGAAAGGCAGGTTGAGGGCATCGGCCTTCACAAAGGTCAGGTCTGGGCGGGCCTTCTTGCCAGCGGCGATCATGCCTTCTGAGAAATCGGCGGCGGTCACATCAGCACCTGCAGCAGCCAAGGGAGCCGAACTCGAGCCAGTGCCAGCGGCCATATCCAGGATCTTCATCCCAGGGGCCGGGGCAATCACCTTGGTTGCCGCCTTACGCCAGGCCTTAGTCCGGCCGAGGCTCAAAAGATCGTTGACGATGTCATAGCGACGAGCGACTCCATCGAACATCGCAGCAACTTCCTGTGGATTCTTATCCATATTCGCTCGCGACATCCCCTTATTCTCGCTGAAGGTAGGCTTATCCACAACTTCAATGCAAGCGCTGATCACTCTTTAGAAAGTAGTTAAAACCCGTGTCTTCCCTAGTTCCGGTAACAACATCAAAGGTGGCATCCCACTTGCCACTCCTTGATCTGCTGCCCGAAAGTGAAGCTCTCTCCTGGGTTCGCGGAGGCCAAGGCGTTGTCGGTTGGGGTCAATACGCAAAGACAACAGTGAGCGGACCCAATCGCTTTAGAGATGCTCGCGAATGGTGGCAAGCACAGCTTGCAACTTTCAACGTTGTGAACACACTTAATATCAGCGGCACGGGACCAATTCTCTTTACATCTTTCTCATTCGATGAAAATGAAGAGTCAGTACTAGTTATTCCGCAGGTTGTTGTCGGTACACGTTCTGGAACATCATGGATGACTTGGATTGGCGATAAGGCCCAGCCTTACCTGCCAAAGAAAGCACCAGACCTTAATCCAGCAGAGTTTGCCTGGGCAGATGGATCACTGACTCCCAACGAATGGATGTCACGTGTTGCAACAGCTAAAGGCGAAATCGAAATTGGCGAACTTGAAAAAGTAGTACTGGCACGTGATTTAGTCGCTGTTGCTGACCGCACCATTGATATCCGCCCGATTCTTAACCACTTAAGTGAGCAGTACCCATCCACATGGGTTTTTGCCGTTGATAACCTGGTTGGTGCAACACCAGAACTCTTGCTCCGTCTCACTCGCGGAATGGTGACCTCGCGTGTACTCGCTGGAACAATTAGTAAGACAGGCGATGACGAAAAAGATTTAGCACTTGCAGCATCCCTTGCACGATCTTCAAAAGATCTCGAGGAACATGAGTACGCAGTTCGCTCTGTGGCAGATGCCCTCGAACCTTTCTGTACCTCCACAAACGTTCCTGAATCACCGTTTGTTCTACACCTTGCAAATGTCATGCACCTCGCTACCGATGTGACAGGTGCACTGATCGAATCAAAAATTGATGTCGATGCTTTCTCACTTCTTTCACGACTCCATCCATCTGCTGCAGTCTGTGGAACCCCCACTCATTTAGCTTCCAAAGTGATTTCATCTATCGAAGGTATGAGCCGCGGACGCTATGCAGGACCGGTGGGCTGGATTGATTCACGCGGAGATGGCGAACTCGGGATCGCTCTTCGCTGTGGTCAAGTCACCGATAAAACAATCCGAATCTTCGCCGGTTGTGGAATCGTTTCAGGATCAGATCCAGAGAAAGAGCTACAAGAAAGCAATGCAAAGTTCGCGCCAATGCGCTCTGCCCTGCAATCCAATTAAGCATTATCTACATTGAAGCAATGCCGCTGTAAATCCCTTTAAGTAGATCTGCGTTTGTATCGCGGTTTGGAACGTTTACAACTACAACTGATATCCCCTTAACGGGTTCGGTGAGTACTACTTTTAGCTGAGGTAGTGAATCAATTGTCTTTGCTGTAATTCCCATAGATGTTGCAATCGCTGCCGGATCTAATCCGTGTGGAGTTCCGAAGACTGACTCAAAGCCATCGACTCCGCGTTGTGAGAGGGTAGAGAAGATTCCTCCCCCATCGTTATTGATAACAAATATCTTGAGGTTGATTGCCTCTTTTTGAATCAGGCCGGTGAGATCGTGCAAGAAGCCCAAATCCCCCAGCACTGCGATGGTTTGTGAGCGTTGAGAGGCGATACCTAGCGCTGTAGATATGTTGCCATCGATGCCGGCAAGACCGCGGTTTGCAAAGGTTTCAACGCCATTGCGGGCTTTTGCAAATCCTTCGAGATCGCGGATCGGGCGTGAGGAAGAGATAAACAGTGAGGTCCCGGCAGGGATATTGGCTGCGATTTCACGAGCGATGAGTTGTTCAGACCATGTTGAAATTTCTGCAACCATCTTGATTGCACGTGCTGAGTACTTCTTCCATTTGTCTGCGTATTCAGCATCTGGTGTTGGTACTTGTACTACGGGTAGCTGAGTAAATTTCTGGTCAGCCATGCGATCGGTATCAACTGTGGCGATTCGTGGATCAATGACGATTGTTTTGCGTGCCATCTTGATAAATGAGTTGATAGAACGTGAAAGGGTTGTGCGACCGATAACCACGACGGTGTCTGGAGCCAGGTCTTTTGCAATTGCATTGTTTGTTAGGAAGATGCTGGCATGCGAGATTGAGTCTGCAAATGAGAGTGGGTCTTCTGATATGACAGGCCAACCAAGATTGTCAGCAAACTTGCTTACTGAGTCTGCGCTGAGACCACCGCGATCATGGCCGATGACCAAAACACCGCGGGTTGATTTTGTATGGAAAGTCCCTGGAGTTTTACGATCAAAAACTCTTGGTGGGGTAATTGTTAGATTCTCTAACCATGATTCATCGGCGTCGCCAACAAGTGGTTCGTCGAATTGAATGTTGAGATGGACTGGTCCAGTTTGCAGTGAGTTAAAGGGAAGCTCCATGGGATAGGCAGAGCCTGAAACATCTGCAAAGTATCGAACTGCTTTGCCGAAGATTCTGGCTTGCTCAGTTGTTTGATTTGCACCAGTCCTGCGCAGAGATGCAGGTCGATCAGCGGTGAGAACAAGTAAAGGTTGGTTGGTATGTGATGCTTCAAGTAAAGCTGGGTGGTAATTAGCCACAGCAGTTCCGCTGGTGCAGACGATTGGCACAGGTAGGCCAGAGGCTTTAGCGATACCGAGGGCGAAGAATGCTGCAGTGCGCTCATCTATACGCACATGGAGCTTAATCAGCCCTTTTTTACTGGCCTGATAGAAAGCAATTGATAGTGGGGCGTTGCGTGATCCTGGCGAGATGACGACATCTTTGATGCCAGCCTCAATGATCTGTCTGACGATGACGCGAGCTAGTGATGTTGATTCGCTCATCACAATAACGCTCCGGCTCTCATGATGCGATTCTTCCACCATTCATAGCGCTCTGCTGACACATCAAGACCATCTAACTGTGGAGATATCTGACCTAAAGCGATCTTGCCGTCGATGATGTTGTGTTCTGCAACGTCGTTGGCTAAAAGTGATCCGGTACCAAGCCCGCAATCAAAGGTGAGCTCTTTGATACTTGCTGCAAGATCCAACCCGTATTCAATTCCGATAGCGCTCTCTAGCGCACTCGATACAACAACAGGTAGGCCGTGATGGGCAGCGATTTCTAGTGATCGTTTGATTCCGCCAAGTGGTTGAACTTTGAGCATCAGTACATCGGCAGCACCGGTGAGGTCGACAGCAAATGGGTCGGCAGCTTTGCGAATGATTTCATCTGCGGCAATACGTAGCGGAATCTTTATCTTGGCTTTAAGTTCGCGTAGTTCTTCAACTGTGGCACACGGTTGCTCAACATATTCAAGTGGGCCAATTTCTTCGTAGTACGCATAGAGGTGGGTGAGTGCTTCATCGACGGACCAGAGTCCGTTTACATCAACGCGGATTGCAGCCTTAGGTGCATTGGAAAAGACTCGAGCAACTCGGATGACATCTTCATTGAGATTGCGACCGACCTTTACTTTGAAAGTTTTTGCACCCGCATAGGTGCGCATGAGCTCTTCGATCTCTTTTTTATCATTGAGTTCTGGGATCGTGCCGTTGATGGAGATTTCATCTCGATAACGTGCAGGGCGAGCAACTGTCGCTGCTTCTATAGCGCTGGCAAGCCACGGACGGCACTCGTTATCGTCGTATTCCAGAAATGGTGAGAATTCGCCCCAGCCTTGTGGGCCTTGCATCAGCGCAACTTCGCGATAAGTAACACCGCGAAAATTGGTACGCGTAGGAAGAGTGATTACGCGAAGTGTTGCAAGGAGGTCATCGAGCATAAGAATTAAGGGCGCTTAGGGAATTTACCGAAATCAGGTGCGCGCTTTTCTTTATAAGCATCGCGACCTTCTTGTCCTTCTTCGCTTAAGTAGAAGAGAAGGGTGGCGTCTCCTGCAAGTTGTTGTACTCCGGCCAATCCATCATCTGCAGCGTTCATACTTGATTTAAGTAAGCGCAACGCCATTGGTGAATTGCGGAGCATCTCGCGACACCAAGAAACTGTTTCAGCTTCAAGTTGATCAACGGGAACAACAGTGTTGATCAGTCCCATGGCGAGCGCTTCTTGCGCATCGTATTGACGAGTCATAAACCAAATTTCGCGAGCCTTCTTCTGGCCAACACTTGCTGCAAGTAATCCTGAGCCGTAGCCACCATCGAAAGATCCGACCATCGGCCCGGTCTGTCCAAACTTGGCGTTCTCTGCTGCAATCGTGAGATCGCAGACAACGTGGAGAACATGTCCACCACCGATCGCCCAGCCGGCAACCATCGCGATGACAGGCTTAGGTGTGCGGCGAATTTGAATCTGAAGATCTAAAACGTTAAGGCGTCCGACGCCGTGTTGTGCGAGTTCATCATCGCCGAGATATCCATCATCACCGCGAACGCTGATATCTCCACCTGAGCAGAATGCTTCGCTGCCTTCGCCGGTCAAGATAATGACGCCGACATCTGAGTTATCGCGGGCGAGTGAGAATGCTTGTTGCAGCTCAATAATTGTTTGCGGGCGGAATGCGTTACGTACTTCAGGGCGATTGATTGTGATCTTGGCAATGCCATCTGCCACTTGGTATTTCACATCGACGAAATCTGCGCCACCCTTGCCGGTTGCCCATGCTGGGATAGTGCGATTCCCGAATTCACGCTTAATTGGCTTGCTCACGATTCCTCCACTCTTACTTGCAGGCGATAGCCTACGCGGGCTATGGATATCTCGGCCAACCCAAGTAACCGTTCACGCGCTGTGATCTCGGTCGATCCCGCGTTGGCTATCGGCGATGTGATGAATCTCGTGGCTAAAGCGCTAGCCCATCAGGGTCCTGCCTTGAACTTCACAGATGAAGCGATTGAAAGCGTTACCGGCGATATCGCCTTTATTGTTGGAACGACAGGTTCGACCGGCATCCGAAAATCTGTCGCCTTAAGTGCTGCCGCTGTGTTGGCATCAGCTCGTGCCTCACTTGATTATCTGCAGGCTCGCCCCGGACAAACATGGGCGCTGCTCTTGCCGTTGCATCACATTGCAGGAATCAATGTATTAGTTCGCGCACTAGATCTTGGAACAACTCCCGTCGATCTTCGCGATGTGAAGGAATATGCGAATACAGATTTCTCGGCGGTTGTCCCCACACAAATTTTTCAAGCGCTCAATGGTGATGAGAAGCTGTTGGCTCACTTGCAGTCGGCCAAGAAAGTTCTTGTTGGCGGAGCACAACTTCAGGAAGATCTCTTACGTAAAGCACTGAATGCGGGAATATCTGTAGTGCGAACCTACGGAATGAGCGAGACATCTGGTGGATGTATCTATGAGGGAACTCCACTTAAGAGTATTGGCTTACGCATGTCAGATGCCGGGCTCATTGAAATTTCTGGACCGGTCATGGCATCTGGTTACCTTAATAATGAGGAGCTATGGAACCAGCAGTACCGCGATGGTTGGTTTACAACATCTGATCATGGCGTAATTGATGACGGGATTCTTAAAGTTCTTGGTAGAAGCGATGATGTCTATAACACTGGCGGAGAAAAAGTTTCTCTGACCGAAGTCACCGAGATTCTTCATACAGCCTTTCCTCACCAGCAATGGTCTGCGGTGGCAGTAGATGATGCGCAATGGGGTCAACGTTTAGTTGTAGCTGTATCTGGCGCAGATCTCCCATCAATAAATGAAATCAATGCTCTCTTGAGCAGCTCACTTGGAGATATCGCGAAAGCTAAGCAATTACTTACCTTTGATGCAATGCCGATGATTGGTATCGGTAAGATCAATCGCGCACAGATCGCTAAACGTGCACAGGAGGAGTTCAATGGCTAAGAACTCACTTGGTATTTGGGTAGCTGGTGCACGCCCGCGCACACTTCCTGCTGCAATTGCCCCTGTACTTGTTGCAACTGCGCTAGCTGGGTCAGCCTTTAATCCGCTTACAGCAGTACTTGCTTTGATAGTTAGTCTCTCGCTTCAAGTCGGCGTTAACTACGCAAATGATTACTCCGATGGAATTCGTGGAACCGATAACGATCGCATTGGACCTTTGCGAATCACAGCAGGTGGATTAGCTACTCCCGTGCGAGTAAGGAGTGCAGCGTTTATCTCATTCGCGGTTGCAGCTTGTGCTGGTCTTGGACTTGCCGTTGCAACATCATGGTGGTTGATTGCAGTTGGCGCGATTTCAATTGCTGCAGCATGGGGATATACCGGTGGTAAGAACCCATACGGATATATGGGTTTAGGTGAAATATTTGTCTTCATCTTCTTCGGTCTAGTTGCAACCGTAGGAACTTTTTATGTTCAGGTGGAAGAAATCACAGGACAATCAATACTCGCCGGCACAATCGTTGGATCACTTGCTTGTGCAATCCTGGTTATCAACAATATTCGTGATCGCGCTAAAGATGAGGTCGTAAGTAAACGCACTCTGGCTGTCCGTTTGGGCGATCGACGTTCCCGGTCCTTCTATACCTTTCTTGTAATTGCTCCATACCTGCTCACCGCAGGTTTTGGTTCACCATGGACGATGTTGACTCTGGCGACGCTGCCATTGACCATTTCAATTCTCAAGTCTCTCTGGACGGGTGTCGAGGGTGCTGGACTTATTCCACTCCTTGGAAAAACTGGAAAGCTACAGATGCTTTTCTGCCTAGCCCTATCTCTCGCACTTATTATTTAACGGCTAGGATTGGCCCATGCTCAGAGTTCTCCTCTTCATCGCACTGGCAGCGCTCCCGCTCTATGCATTTATTGATTGCGCGATGAAGGACGATACTCAGATTAAGAATCTTCCAAAGTGGGGATGGCTTTTAGTTATCTTGTTCACCCAAGCATTTGGTGCAATCGCATACTTAGTTGCTGGTCGCAATCGCGGAAATGGTGGCGGATTTAAGAAGGGTCCTAAGCGACGTATTTTGCCGCCAGATGATGACCCAGATTTCTTACGTAAGCTCTAGTTTTTTATAAACCAGAGTAGGTGTGCTTACCTGTTCCCCATACGTTGACGTAGACATAGTTAAACAAGAATGTCGATCCTGCAAAGAGACAGAGCCATGCAGCGCGACGTCCCTTCCAACCAACTGTTACACGCGCATGTAGATATGCAGCGTAGGCAACCCAGGTAATGAATGCCCAGGTCTCTTTTGGATCCCAACCCCAGTAACGTCCCCAAGCGCTCTCGGCCCAGATTGCTCCGGCGATTACCGAAAACGTCCACAGTGGAAATACAAATGCAACAAGACGATATGAAAGTTGATCGAGAACTTCAAGAGCTGGAAGACGAGTAGCCCAAGCAGGACGGCCAGATCCTCGTTCGCGCGAATCGAGGTAGAGATATGCACCAGCGATTACATTTGAAAGTAAGAAAACTCCGCCAGAGATAATTGCGGCGACTACGTGAATGATCAGCCATGTTGATTTAAGTGCAGGAACAAGTGGTGCACTATCACGATAAAGAAGAGTGATCGCAGTTCCTAAAGTCAGAAGAGCAGCGAGTGAGATAAAGAGTCCGAGCCAGCGAAGGTCATACTTTCGAAGGGCAACCAGGTAAGCACCGGTAAAGGTGAGCGCTCCAGTAATCGAGAACTCGTACATATTTCCCCAAGGGACATGTCCATTAGAAAGTCCGCGAGCAATCACTGCGACAAAGAGCAAGATGAAGGCAAGGACCATAAGCGCAGTTGCAATACGTGCCGCCTTGTCAGCTTTTGCGTAATCCATTGTGCGAGCGTTACTTCCCTCGGCAGGAACTTTCACCGCCCAAGCAGTTTCAAATGCGTGTGCAAGGAATGAAAGTGCGAAGACGCCCATGGCGCTATAGATAAAGTTATTGGAGATATAAGCCCATGTTGTCTGCACTATTTCTCTCCCTCACTTGCCTTAATTGCACTCACAAATTGAGCCATCTCAACTTCTAACGCTTCTGCATTTGTCTTTGCAAGACCTGCTACTTCTACCTGTCCACTTGCATCAACTTTGATCCATATACGTCGACGACGTCCGAAGAGCGATGCCAGCAATCCAAGTAGCGCAAGAATACCGCCGATAAGGGAATAGCTCTTGCCGGGATCTCTCACAATCTGCAGATTGATCCATGGTTCAACTTTTTCAAAGGTGATACTTCCGCCTTTAAAACTATAACTTTCCCCCGGCGCTAAAGAATCCAGCGCGATACGTGTCATTGACGTTGTATCGATTTTATAAATTGATTGCGGGATGCCGGTATCGAGACCTAGATCACCTTCCCAGATTGAAAACAATAGTTTGGGTTCAAGAAGCAACGGATAAACAGAGATTCCGCCTAGTTCGGGGTCGCGCTCATATGTTGGAAGAAATGAGGAGACAAAACCAATTTGTGGCGTTGCCTCAGGAACCTTAATTGAACCGATTGAACGAAGATTTGTATCTTGTGGCAAGAACGGCACCGCGCCTTGAAATGTCACATTTCCTATTTCGTCGCGCACTGTGAGGAATGGTGAATACCCATTTGCTTGCAGATAAACACGTGAGGTTCCAAATGTGAGCGGGCTATTGACCTTAATTACTTGTTCCCGCTGGTTGCCCTGCTCATCAATGGTGGTGACAAATGCTGAATAATCCAATGGAATATTGGTAATCGGATCGTATTCGCCCACAAACTTATTAAGTCTTACCGAATACGTATTGAGAGATGTCTCATCAGTGAGCTTGCCGTACTCAATCGAGTCATAACTTGTTGCCAAGTTTATGAAGCGTTCACCGGTTGTAATAATGGCGCTGCCTCTCATGCCAAAGAGTGCACCAACACTGACACCGACGAGGATCAAGATGAGCGAGAGATGAAAGAGAAGATTTCCACTCTCTCTTATATAGCCCTTCTCTGCTGAGATAGATCCATCTTGAATTCGAAGGCGGAATCGATTTTTGCGTAACCACTTTTCGGCGCGATCAAGAGCTTCGGTATCGCTGGCAAAAAGAGAATGTGCTTCCAGTTTCGCTAAATTCTTGGGAGTGACTGGTGGCAGTGCACGCATCGCTTTAAAGTGCTCAAATGTTCGCGGCAGAACGCAGCCGATTAGTGAGATAAAGAGCAGAATGTAGATCGCGCTAAACCAGGATGAGGCATAGACATCAAAGCCACTTGCTCTATCAATCCAGCGAGCAAGTTCAGGCTGGTCTTGAAAGTACTGTCGCACAGCCATTGGATTCTGATTTCGCTGCGGCAGTAGCGATCCTGGAATTGCTGCCAGCCCCAACATCATCAAAAGTATCAGTGCGGTGCGCATGCTTGTTAACTGTCGCCATGCAAAACGGGCTAATCCACCTGCACCAATTTCAGGGATCTCGGTCTGTATCTGATTAGTCATTAGATCACCGGAGTAAATTCACTAATGGCTGATCGTAGATCGATCATCAAGGCGTTCCAGAGTCCGCTTACTTGAAGTAGACCGATGAGAATGAGGAATGCGCCACCGATAATTGAAATCGTTCTTCCGTTACGAGTCAGAAAGTTACGCAAACGTGCAGAGCGATCAAAGAAGAGCCCCGTTGTAATAAAGGGAAGTCCTAAACCGATGCAGTAGCCCAGTGATAAAACAGCACCTCGAAACGCGCTCGACTCACTAAAAGCTAACGTCTGCACAGTTGCAAGAGCTGGACCGATGCAAGGAGTCCAGCCAACGCCGAAGAGGAAACCAAGAACCGGTGCACCAATCAGACCACCCGTGGTGGAGATGCGAGGATGAAATGTTCTCATCATCGGAAAAGCGCCAGCAAAAATTAGGCCAAGTGCGATGGTGAAAATTCCGAGAACTCTTGTAATGACCTCTTCATGTACCGAAATTCTTGCGCCAAGTCCGCCGAAGAGAACACCGTATGAGACAAAGAGGGCGGAGAAACCTAGAACAAAGAGTGATGAGCCGAGCAGTACTCGACCGCGCGACTGTGAAAATCCAGCCGCGTATGCGAGGTAACCCGGAACAAGAGGTAGAACACATGGGGAGATAAAGGAGATAAGGCCTGCCAGAATTGAAAGTGGAAGTGCAAGAAGAATGAAGCCATCAAAGAGATTATTTACAAAAAATTCAATCATGAACTCTGCACCCGTTCGATGAGAGTACTAAGGGATCCAATCGTCACTACTCCAGAGACGCGAGCAGCAACATATCCATCGCTATCGATAACGATAGTTGAGGGAATGGCATTGGCAGGTAATGAGTCTTTAAAGCCAATTAAGAGAGCGTCATCAATGAGCGTGGGATATGTAATTTTCTTGGCACGTACAAAGGCCTCAGCATTTACTAAGTTATCGCGGGTAAGGATTCCGATGAATTGCACATCAGGATATTTCTCCGACAGTGCGACAAGGCTAGGAGCCTCTGCTCGACATGGCGAGCACCAAGAAGCCCAAACATTAACAACTGCAACTTTCCCGGGCTCACGTGTGTAATTGACTCCGGTCAACGTCATCCCACTTAGCTCAGGTGCCTTTACTCGTGAGCCTTTATTTATAAATGTTTGAACTCCGCTACCAACGACAAAACTTTCCTCCGCCGTGGAACTTCCTCCTCCAGAACATCCACTCAGGAATAGCGCTGAGAGCGATAGAGCGATGAGTAATTTTTTATGGCGCATTACTTTTTCTTTGGTGCAACTGGTAAAAGATGGGCGGCAGGTTCTGAGTATGAAGTTCCGCTGATCTCGCCGTTATCGTCAAAGTGAATGCTTGTCACAGATGCCAAAGTGCATTCACGCTTTCGTGGGTCGTGTAACAAGCGTCGTCCCTCAATTGCACTTCGCAGAATCCAGATAGGTAGTTGATGAGATACACAGATTGCATCTTTACCGTTGGCTGCTTTATGAGCTTCAAAGACTGAAGCAAGCATGCGATTAATCTGTTCAACATATGGCTCGCCCCATGATGGTCTCCATGGATTCCACAAGTGTCTCCACGCAGATGGGTGGCGCAGAACTCCGTCACCAATTCCAAATGGTTTTCCTTCAAAGATATTTGCAGCCTCGATTAAACGATCTTCTGTTGTGATTGCGATTGAGTGTGCAGCGGCAATTGGTGCAGCGGTCTCTTGCGCACGTTGTAGCGGTGAAACATGAAGTGCGCCGAGATCAATGCTTTTCGACCATTGTCCTAAAACCTGTGCCATCTCTTGGCCACGTTCTGAAAGTCTCCAACCGGGTTGGCGACCATAAAGAATTTTCTCTGGGTTATGGACTTCGCCATGGCGGATCACGTGGACGCTATTGCTCATAGGCTTAACTATAAAGGCGAAATCTGATGCTTTCGCTATGGTTATGCCATGGCACTTGAGCAGAAGAGGGCCGCATTCTTTGATGTAGATAACACACTTATCCGTGGTTCGACCATCTACTTCCTTGGTCGCGGGATGTACCAGCGTGGGTATTTCACGAAGGCAGATATCTCGCGCTTTGTTCTCGCCAATCTGAGATTTAGATTAACTGGAACTGAGAAGCAAGAAGAGATCATCAAATTCCAAAATGCTGCAACAAGCTTTATCGGTGGACATAATGTCCAAGAGATCCAGAAACTTGGTCAAGAAATCTATGACGAGTATGTCTCACCGGCTTTATGGCAAGGAACAATTGAGATCGCACAGAAACATCTCGCTGACGGCGTTGAGGTGTGGTTAGTCACTGCTGCTCCCGAAGATATGGCAACTCTGATTGCAAAACGTCTTGGTTTTACCGGCGCGCTCGGTAGCAAGGCAGGAATTCGTGATGGTGTTTACACAGGTGAGATGAATGGACCTCTTCTGCATGGTCGCGAAAAGGCGATCGCTCTTGAAAAAATCGCGAGCGAACGTGGCTTTGATCTCACTCATTGCTTTGCATACTCAGATAGCCACAATGATCTTCCACTTCTTGAGGCTGTCGGCAATCCATCGGTGATTAATCCAGATGCCAAACTACGAATTTGGGCAACACGTGAGAAGTGGCCAATCCACGACTTTCGACGAGCTCGCAAGATAAATCGCTTCTTGGGGCCAGCAATCTCTCGCCTTGCCTCGATTGCCGCCTTGATTTTGCCTCGTCGTCGCTCACGCTAGTTATTGATTTAACGTACAAGGCCTTTCTGCATTAATGTAGGCAGGTTATGGAAATTCGTTCATTTGCCGACTACTTACGTGGGTTAGATGATGCTGGGCTTTTACAACTCTTTTCACATCGCCCAGATTTAATTGCTCCTGTTCCACCTGATATGGCAAGCCTTGCTGTTCGCGCATCATCTGCACCTTCACTTGCACGCGCAATCGATGCGCTCAACACCTGGCAATTCCAAGTTCTTGAAGCGTGTGCGGTTGCCGCTGAGCCATTTGCTGAAAAAACCATTGCAGGCCTTACCGATAAACCTGCGCTCTTTGTTATTCCAGGCTTGATTGAACGTGGTCTTATCTATCCAGCCGATGATGGGCTACGCATGCCAACTACCTTGCGCGAACTTTTAGGTAATGAAGTTGCACAACTTGGTCCACCTTCGATGGCAAAGCTCAATCTCAAGAAGCTTGCCGATGCGCCACCCGGGGCAAAGAAAATTCTTGATGCGATGGCATGGGGACCACCACGTGGAAGTGTGGGCGATATCAAAAAACCTAGCGCGGGTGTGCAGTGGTGTCTTGAAGAAGGTTTCCTTATTCCATTTAGCCAAACAATTGTTGTAATGCCCCGTGAAGTTGCAATTGCATTACGTGGTGGAAAAGTTCATAAAGAACAGAAGATCAACTCACCCGAAATTAAATACTCCTATGCTGTTAAGGATCGCAAGAATGTAAATAACGCTGCGATCGCTAACATCACAACCTTCTTACGCTGGGTAGAAGAGGTCCTGAATTTCTGGGCACAAGATCCTCCGACTGCGCTGCGCTCAGGTGGTTTAGGAGTTAGAGACCTTAAAGCGCTAGCACTTCATTTAGGCGTTGATGAAAATTGCGCCGCATTTGTCGCAGAGCTCTGTTATGTCACTGGATTGCTGGCAATCGATCCGGATGATCGAATCCTGCCAACTACTCAATTTGATATTTGGCTAACTCAGCGTCCATCAGATCAATGGTCCTCACTAGCAGCTGCGTGGTTGGCCACTTCACGCGTAAGTGGACTTGTTGGAAATGAAAGCACGAAAAATATTGCACCCCTTGGCCCAGAACTTGATCGCGTAAATGCCGCATCGATTCGCTCGCTTACTCTGGCACTCTTGAAAGAGAATCAATCTGGTGCGGTCACTGCAGATTCATTGATTAGTGCCGCTCAATGGCAACGGCCGGCAAAGCGCACAGGTGGCGTGCCAGCTAGTTATATCGAATACACGCTGCGTGAGGCTGAATGGCTAGGAATCACAGGACAATCGGTGATCTCTGATTACGGGCTAGCTCTGCTTGCAGGTGAATCACTCGAAAAGATTGATGCGGATCTTCCTGCCGAAGTTGATCACATACTTATTCAAAGTGATAACACCGCAATTGCTCCAGGACCACTTGCACAAG
>JBILXG010000068.1:0-4899 GCA_044369465.1 Candidatus Planktophila sp. | reverse complement strand
CTGAAATCCAGCCTTATCCATCTCTTCGCGAATAACACGCTCAATATTGCGCAGCGTGATCACACCCAGTGGCAGCCATGAATAGATACCAGCGCCGATTCGACGAATGTATCCGGCACGTACTAAAAGGCGATGACTTGCAACTTCAGCGTCAGCTGGATCATCACGCAGTGTGCGCAAGAAGAGGGTGGACATTCGCAACATAAGGCGAGCCTACCTGAGACTCTGCTGCTTATTGCGTAAGAACTTCAGGCTTTCCACTTGCAACTCCTGCAGCTTCCATCTCATCTGCAAGGCGCATTGCTTCTTCAATTAAAGTTTCAACGATCTGGGCCTCAGGAACGGTCTTAATAACCACGCCCTTTACAAAGATCTGACCTTTTCCATTACCGGATGCAACGCCAAGATCTGCCTCACGCGCTTCACCTGGTCCATTAACTACGCAACCCATAACGGCAACACGTAGTGGAACTGTCATTCCTTCAAGGCCAGCCTGTACTTTCTCCGCCAATGTGTAGACGTCAACTTGTGCGCGGCCACATGATGGGCAAGAGACAATTTCGAGTTTACGTTGACGCAGATTAAGTGATTCCAGAATTGAGATTCCGACTTTTACTTCCTCTGCTGGAGGCGCTGACATTGAAACGCGGATTGTGTCGCCGATACCTTCGGCAAGCAAAATTCCAAATGCTGTCGCAGATTTAATTGTCGCCTGGAAAGCAGGACCTGCCTCAGTTACACCTAGGTGAAGTGGGTATTCACACTGAGCGGCTAAGAGACGGTAAGCACTCACCATCGTGACAGGATCATGATGCTTCACTGAAATCTTTATATTTGAAAAGCCGTGCTCTTCAAATAGGGATGCTTCCCAGAGCGCTGATTCGACAAGTGCTTCTGGAGTTGCTTTTCCATACTTTTCAAGAAGGCGTGGGTCGAGTGATCCTGCGTTCACGCCGATACGGATCGGAATTCCGGCATCTCCTGCGGCTTTAGCAACTTCCTTGACCTTGTCGTCGAATTGCTTAATGTTTCCTGGATTTACACGGACTGCTGCACAGCCAGCATCTATAGCTGCAAAAATATATTTTGGTTGAAAGTGAATATCTGCGATTACAGGAATCTGTGACTTCTTCGCAATCTGTGCGAGTGCATCGGCATCATCTTGACTTGGGACTGCAACGCGAACGATCTGGCAGCCAGATGCGGTGAGTTCTGCAATCTGCTGCAAAGTTGCATTGACATCTGAAGTAACTGTCGTACACATAGATTGCACGCTCACCGGATGATCGCTACCAACACCGACCTTGCCCACCATTAGTTGCTTAGTCTTTCGACGAGGGGCAAGAGTCTTTAGCGGCGCTGAAGGAATTCCGAGATCAACCATGTCGCTATTCTGCCTGAACTTTAGCCATTGAGCGAGATGGGATTGATTATGTCGGCAACGAGAAGGAGGAGGGTAAGCGCAATGAGAATTACAACAACTACAGCGGTGATCGGTGTGAGCACCTGCACATTAATTGGGGCAGGTCGTGGACGCCCGCGAAGTCGTGCGAAGAATGCGCGAATTTGATCGGCAATCGCAACAGCCATATGCCCACCATCGAGAGGCAGGATGGGCAAGAGATTAAATATCCCAACAAAGATATTCAGGCTTGCAATGATAAGCAGGAAGGTACCGATTCGTTGGTTCCAATTCTGATCTCCACTAGCAAGAGTTTCTCCAGATACGCGAGCAACACCGACAACGCCAACAAGACCATCAACATCACGAGTTTCACCGCCAAATGTTTGTCCCCACAACTCTGGAATCTTCGACGGTAGCAATGCGAGTGATTTAACGGATTGAACCATCATAGATCCGGTGATTGCGAACGATTCTTGACCGGCTTCCAATACTCCAAATCGCTTAATCCCAACTTCATTGATGATTCCGAGAACATAACGCTGTTCTCCACCAACATCGGTAAGTCGAGGTGTTGCACGAAGCTCAAATGATTGACCGCTGCGAAGAACAATGATTGCGAGTTCTGCGCCGTTGGATCCACGAATGAGTTCAACTCCACGCGCCCAATCGCTCACCTCTTCACCATTGATTGATCTGATCTCATCGCCTTGTTGGAACCCTGCTGCAATGGCGGCGGATTCGGGCACAACCTCTTTCACTACAGATGTCAGTGAGTTAACTCCCACTCCTGCAAGTAGAGTGAAGAGAAGGAGAATTCCAAGAACGAAGTGGAGGAAGGAACCTGCACCAAGAACGATGAGTTTCTTCGATGAGCGAGCAAGGTAAAAAGCACGAGACTCTTCACCTGGTTCCATCACATCATCGGGAGTCATGCCTGAGATTTTGCAATATCCACCAGCAGGGATTGCCTTAACGCCGAATTCAGTTTCACCCTTCTGGAAGGACCAGATTCGCTTACCAAATCCTAAAAAGAACTCAGTAACCTTCATATTAAATTTACGAGCAGTGATGTAATGTCCAAATTCGTGGACCATCACAGAGAGAAGTAGTGCAACAACAAAGGCAAGAATTCCTAGAATCTCCATGATCAGACCGCTCTCTTAATTACTTCGTGGGCTACGCGACGAGCATCATCTTCGATGGCACTGACATCGGCGAGATCGCGCAGGGAGGAGACTGCTGAAGGAGAAAGTTGTTGAACCACGGTTTCGACTGTATCGATAATTGCTGAGTATCCGATGTGAGAATCAAGAAATGCGGCAACGGCAACCTCGTTCGCTGCGTTAAAGATGGCCGGCAATCCCCCGCCCAATGAACCACATCGTCTTGCAAGATCGACCGCTGGGAACTTCACGGTATCTATCGGTGCAAAGCTCCACGAAGATGACGCGCTCCAATCAATGGGAGTAGTCGCCTTGGCTAAACGACTTGGAAAACTGAGCGCGTATGCAATTGGCCCCTTCATATTGGGTGGGCTCGCTTGAGCAATTGTTGATCCATCAAAAAACTCAACCAGTGAGTGAACTACTGATTGTGGGTGGATGACCGCTTCGATTTGTGAGTATGGAATATCAAAGAGATAGTGCGCTTCGATTATCTCAAGACCTTTATTGACTAACGTGGACGAGTTAATAGTTACTACAGGTCCCATCGCCCACGTGGGATGTGCTAGCGCCTCAGCAATAGTCACAGTTGATAAATCATCACGATCTCTAAATGGTCCGCCGCTTGCTGTGAGAATAAGTTTAGAAACTTCGTTCTTGGCCCCAGATTTGAGTGCCTGCCAGAGCGCGCTGTGTTCTGAATCAACAGGTAGAAGTTGGCCCGGTTTTGCTAGAGCCATCACCATTTCACCGCCCGCAACTAGTGATTCCTTATTTGCTAGCGCTAGGGTGTTGCCGACTTTTAAAGCAGCAAGTGTCGGCGCTAAACCAATCGAGCCAGTTATTGCATTAAGCACCACATCGCACGTTATTGCGGCAACTTCGGTCGATGCATTGGGGCCATCAATAACCTGAACGCCTGGAAGAGCATCTCGAATTTGACTAGCGTTACGCGTGACGCCAACCACACGCACCTTAAATTTAACTGCTTGGGAGATGAGAAGATCTAGATTATTTCCTGCTGCTGTCAGTCCAACAACACGAAATTGATCAGGATTGGCTGCAATGATTTCTAGTGCTTGCACACCGATTGAACCAGTCGAACCAAGAATGACTACATCACGCATGAATTATCGGTCCAAAAGATTTTGTGTTGGCGAATAGATGCTGCCGTTGCGTCGTTTAGCGATTGCACTTAAAGCTTCCAGAACAACTCTATTTGCCAATATCGCCGTGATATCCGCCGAATCAAATGGCGGTGCAACTTCAACAACATCAATACCAACGACGGGAAGTTCGAGACAGATACGACGTACCGCCTCCAAGAGTTCGCGAGATGTCATTCCGCCCGGTTCTGGCGTTCCAGTACCTGGCGCCATTCCTGGATCAACAACATCGATATCAACGGAGAGAAATACTCCATCACAACCATCGGTAAGTGTGGCGAAAGATTCATCTAGCACTGAAGTCAATCCACGGTGATGAATCTCAGTCATCTCATAAGAACGCATTCCTTGATCGCGCATCCACGCAAGAGTCACATCATCTGGCCAATATCCACGAAGACCAAGTTGCAAGAAGCGATCTCCGCGCACAAAACCCTCTTCGATAAGTCGGCGCATCGGCGTGCCATGTCCAACGAGAGCTCCAAATTGATCTTCACCCGTATCTGCGTGGGCATCAAAGTGGATCATTGAAATCTTTCCATGTCCACGATGGTTTGCAATACCAGCAACGTCTGCAGAAGCAATTGAGTGATCGCCACCCAGAATCACCGGGATCGCTCCTGCTCGGGAAATCTTCTCTGTTGCTTCGCGTAAGACTTTAAGGGAAGCAACAAGATCTCCCCCGGGCATCATCAAATCACCAGCATCGAAAACCTTAAGATCTTTCAAACCATCTGTGCGTAGCGCTAAATGTGGTCGCGAGGCATCGTGTGGCAAATAATCTCCGCCGCGGATTGCTTGTGGACCAAACTTTGCACCTGATCGATGTGATGTACCTGAATCTATCGGTGCGCCAACAATGACAACATCTGCGCTAGCAAAACTCTTTGGATCATCTAGATCGCATCGAGGAATACCCAGAAAGGTAAAGTGAGGGCCGTACATATTGCCATGGTTAACCATTTAAGAAACTTTACGCTTACGACTGACTACTTGTCCAACGATCACAAGGGCTAACGCAAGGAAGAACATGGCAGAGCCAATTACATTAGCCTGAGCAGGAATTCCGCGAGCTGCAGATACATAGACAAACTTAGGGAATGTAGTCATGGTGCCAGAATTAAAATTAGTGATAATGAAGTCATCAAAAGAGAGGCTAAATGCC
>JBILXG010000067.1:0-4900 GCA_044369465.1 Candidatus Planktophila sp. | reverse complement strand
TCACCTTTGTTAGCGCAGATGTAGATGCTGCAATGCAAGAAGATCCACTTCTACCTGAAGTTGGTTGGACGTGGCTTCTGAATTCTTTAGATGATTTCGGTTGCGCCTACAGCGCACCATCAGGAACAGTCACGCGAGTTTCCAGTGCATCTTTTGGAAAGCTCTCCCCTCGCAATAATGAATCAGAGATTGAGATTCGTGCATCGTGGACTCCAGTCCTGGCTCAAGGAGAAGATGTGGGCCAAGTGCTTCTTAACCATGTCATGGCATGGTGCAACCTCATAGCTGAAATTTCTTTCTTGCCGCCAATTGCAGATGGCGTTGCATCCATTACTAAGCCTCGTAAATAACTCAGCCACATGACAGAAGAAGTTCAGGTTCCAACTCCGCTCTTAGCGCCTTCGGCAGGTTTGCCTGAAGTGATTGACACTGAAGAACTCTTTTCAGATGCAATCGCTCAATTGGCACAGGGCAACGGTCCCTTCGCACTTGATGCAGAGCGCGCAAGTGGTTATAAATTCAGCGCTCGTGCCTATCTAATTCAGATTGCACGCAATGGTGGAGGCCTACATTTATTGGATCCCATTCCATTCGGACCAGGGCACCATCTCTTTACCGAACTCAATAATTTGTTTGCAACCGATGAGGTGATTCTCCATGCCAGCACACAAGACCTGCCTTGCTTGCGTGAAGTGGGAATTAACCCAGTTCGACTATTTGATACTGAACTCGGCGGACGTTTGGCAGGTTTGCCTCGCGTAGGTCTTGGCCCACTTCTAGAATCTCTGTTGGGTGTCTCACTCGCCAAAGAACATTCGGCTGTTGATTGGTCTACAAGACCATTACCAAAAGATTGGCTTAACTACGCAGCCCTTGACGTTGAACTTCTCGTTGAGCTCCGTGATGAAGTTGATGCTCTCCTTGAGGCAGCCAATAAATCACATTGGGCTGAACAAGAGTTCGCAGCGATTTTGGCTGCTCCCCCATCACCGCCACGAGTTGATCCTTGGCGCAGAACATCTGGGATGCATCACGTTAAGAAAAGGCGACAACTTGCAGTTGTTAAATCGTTGTGGGAGTCGCGATTCGAACTTGGAAAAGAACTTGATGTTTCACCTGGTCGCTTGCTATCAGATGCTGCAATCTCGACCATTGCGCTAGCGGTTACAGATGAATCAGTATTCGAGAATAAAAAGAACCTCGAGAAAGTATTGCGTCCGATTGGTTTGCGAGCACGTTGGATGGAGCACGCATCTCGATGGTTAGAAGCTATCGCCGCAGCTCGTGCTTTAGCCGAAGATGATCTTCCGCCAACTCGGGCGGCAAGTGATGCACTTCCTCCAGTAAAAGTTTGGCGAGAGAAATACCCATTGCGCTATGCAGCTCTCACCCATGCCCGACATAATCTTTCGCTGCGAGCAGAGGAACTCTCTATTCCGTTAGAAAATATGATTTCACCTGAACATGTACGCCGAATTTGTTGGAGCTCTCCTGTTGGCAACGTCGATCAAGCACTTACTGAATTGGGTGCTCGCCCTTGGCAACGTGAAATCGCAAAGCAGATACTCGAGTCAGCGCTATTGGAGAAAGAACCCTTAGAAATTCCGCAGACAGATCAGGAAGAATCTACTGATGAGAAAAGTATCTAACCGGTCCAACGTGTTCTAGATAAACCTTTTGGCCCACGGTAAATTCTGCTGGACCAGCTACACGTGCTCGAATGATTGTATGTGAACCATCTAAATTGATTGTGAGCATTGCATCATGTCCATAGTAATCAATATGTGTGAGTGCGCCTTCGTAACCTTTTCCAGAATCTTTCGAGACTCGAATCTCTTCTGGTCTAATAACCACATAACCTAATTGATCTTCACTAGTTGGGAGCCCACTTGCAGAAAGCGGGTAGCTAACAACACCCGCAGACGTCTTCAACGCAGGAAGTGTTAAAACATCGCCAGTGCTTGCTGCAGTTTGGGCAGAATTTGGCGTTTCATAGACTTCTTCAGGTGTTCCACTTTGTGCGACTTGGCCATCACGCATCAAAATAACTCGATCTGATGAAACAAGTGCCTCTTCGCGATCGTGAGTAACCAAAAGTGCAGTTGAACCAAGTGAACGAAGTAGTCCTATCACTTCCGTACGTAGCTCATCTCGGAAGGCGGCATCAAGAGCCGCAAATGGTTCATCTAGAAGAATCAATTTTGGCTTAATCGCTAGTGCACGTGCCAGGGCGACTCTCATCTGCTGACCACCCGAAATTTGATATGGCATACGGTCCTCTAAACCACTCATGCCAATGAGCGAAGTCATCTCGCTGGTGATCTTGGAAATTTCACTCTTTGAGTAAAGTTCGCGATCTAAGCCAAAAGATATATTTTTAGCAACAGTCAGATGAGGAAAAAGCGCACCTTGCTGCGGAACATAGCCAGTCCCTCGCTTGCTCGGTGGCAATACAACTGATGAAACGCCGACGAGTTTGGAACCAAATCGAATAGTCCCGGCCGCTGGCTGAATCAATCCAGCAATGGCGCGAAGAAGCGTTGTCTTTCCGCAGCCAGAAGGACCAAGAAGCGAGGCAATCTCGCCTTCACGTAGCTCTAATGAGAGATCTGTGATGATTTCACGATCACCGAATTTTACAGAGAGATGAGAAACGCTCAGTGAGGTCATTTACAGATAACTCACCTTCTTCTCGATTCCATTGCCTGTTTCTTCTCGATTGCCTGTTCGAGGAAGTGTCAGGATAAATGTTGGTATGGCTGCAATCACTACCAATATTAATGCATAGGGTGCAGCCTCATTAAATCGGCTAATGGAGGCAGCGCTCCAAATTTGCGTTGCCAAGGTATCCATTCCGGTTGGCCTAAGCATCAGCGTTGCTGGAAGTTCTTTCATCGCCGTTAGAAAAACCAAGAGAATTCCAAGAGACATACTCGGTAGCGCGATTGGGAATACAACTTCAGTAGCGATTTTTGATCTACTTTTTCCAAGAGTTGCGGCTACTTCCTTGAGTTGTGGTGAAACGAGGGCGAGAGAACTCGACGTCGATGCGACAGACTTAGCTAGAAATAGAACTGCGTAGGCAAATGCGAGTAAATAAATTGATTGGTAGAGCCCACCTAAACGAGAGCCGAATGACACTAACGCTAGTCCTACAACCACTCCAGGGAGGGCGTGTGAAACAAGAATTGCCTTCTCCGAAAAAGTTGTGAATCTCGCCTTGCCTTGTGAAATTAGGAAAGCCAATGGAAGTGAGAGAATAAATGCCAAGATCGCACCCAGGGCTGCAACGCTCACGGTAGATGCCGCCGCCGATACTAAATCGGTAATTTTTACTGCACTTGGGTTTGCTAAGAATCGAGTAATCAAAACATAAAACGGAGTCATCACAGCGCAGGCGATGTACCCAGCGAGAACGCTCAGAGTAAAGAGTGAGAGACCTTTTCTATCTATCCGTCGAATCGTGTTTTGAAATCCTTCACTACCCCTAGTTTCAAAATCTTTTCCCTTAAGTCTTGTTTCAAAAGAAACGAATACAGCCGCAGCGAGAAAGAGAAGCGCACCAATCACTGCCGCTGCACCACGATCGTATGAAGATTTGAAGAGATTCTGAATAGAGACAGTCAAGGTCTCAACGTTAAGGAGTGAGACGGCTCCAAAGTCACTGAGCACATAAAGCCCTGACAAAAGTGCACCTGCGCTAATACTTCGCCTTACTTGCGGGAGAATTATTCGAAAGAAGATAGCGACTTTTGAAAGACCGAGTGAACGTCCCACTTCAATGAGTGCCAGATCAATCTTTTGAAAGGCAATCAATACAGTAAGGATCATGTACGGCATCGTTGAGAGCGCGAGGATAAAGGCAGCTGCCCAAAGACCTTGCATCGATGGGAAGAGCGCCCTCCAGGTGTAGGTAAAGACATATGAGGGAATAGCCAGGGGCAATATCGTCGCAACCAAGAATAACCTTGGCACTGGAATCTTCACGTAGTGCAATCCTGCGGCGATAGCTGTACCAACGAGAATATTGACGGCTACAACAATCACCAAAAGCGAGAGCGTTATCCCGAGAACTTCGAGCGTCTTTTCGCGGGTAAGCAGAGCAATGATTTGCGAGCCAGACTTTTCACTCGCGCGAATTATCAGGTAGAGCAGTGGTTGCATAATGAGAATAAGAACTAGCCCAACCAGAACCTTTAAACCAAGAGAGTTGAGTTTAGATCCAGTTTTCACTGCATATCTTTCTCACTACAAGAGACCTACCTTGATAAGGAGATCTTGAGTTCTTTGGATCTTTACAAGTTCGCCAAGATCAACTTTAGGCGAACCCAGACTCTTTAACGCTGGAAGGTCTTGCGGAGACTCTGCCCCTGGAATAAGTGCATACTCATGGGTTTGGGCTACAAACATCTCCTGAATAGCTGCTGAGGTAAGGAAATTAATTAAATCCTCTGCGCTAGATTGCTTCTCGCTTGTAGCAAGAATGCCAGCACCTGAAACGTTGATCAGATTGCCGATATCTCCCGGCGTAAAGTAACCATTCTTAACATTAATCGCTCTTCCAAGTGCGGTGGAGACTTCCCAAAGGTAATAGTGGTTAACAAGACCTAAATCAATTTCACCCTGATCAATAGCTTCAACAATGGCGCTGTTTTTCAGATAAATCTTTGCTTCATTCTTCTTGAGATCAGTGAGCCACTTCTCTGCAAACGCTTCGCCCTTTTCATTAATTAGAGCTGTAACAAATGCCTGGAATGATGCGTTACTTGGTGCAATTCCAATTTTTCCGCGATAGATGCTCTTTGTAAGATCTGTAATTGACTGCGGAAGAGTTAATACCACTTCTGGGTTATAGGCATAGACGCGAACTCGCCCCGTAACGCCAATCCAGGAACGATCT